>DATFLA010000373.1:0-2858 GCA_035268305.1 Bacteroidales bacterium
GGTCATTATGCGAGGATCATCTGAAAAAAATAAAGAATGCCGAATTCATTTCAATGTATGCATATGACCAGTGGGAGTTTATTTTAAACGGGCAGCACGAACTTAAAAAGGTCACTTCAACTGATGCTGAATACTGGAAGATATACAATTACAGGTTTCTTGAAGGAAGACCTTATACAAAAGAAGATGTTACAAACCGGGCTAATCTTGCTGTTATCTCGGAATCACTTAAGCAACTCCTTTTCGGAAATGAAGATAATGTTCTGGGAAAAACAATACGTTATAATTCAATGGATCTTGTTGTTACAGGTGTCGTAGAGGACCCTCCCTCAACAGATCAGAATGCATATGGTGATCTGTATTTCCCATACACCCTGCTGCCAGAGACATACAGCCGTGATACTTATACAGGCGGATACCGGATGGCTTTTGAAGCAAAATCGCCAAAGCAGTTCGGGACTATCAGGAAAGAGGTCCAGGATGTTGTTTCGAGGCTTGATGCTGCTGATACCACGCATACTATATTTCTTTCAGGACCAAATACACAGCTTGAAAAGATGATGGTTGGATACGGCGATCCGGAGGAATACTCCAAAGGTGCAAGTATTATAAAATACCTTTTAATAGCACTTGCTTTCATTTTGCTTCCTGCAATAAACCTTATGGCATTGAATTTCGCCAGGATACATGAACGTGGAGAGGAAATTGCCGTACGGAAATCATTTGGTGCACCCGGTGCCGCTTTAAAAGGCCAGTTCCTGTTTGAAAATGTCCTGATGACACTCACGGGAGGTGTGCTGGGGATCCTGTTATCATACCTTGCGGTTGGACTGTTGGGAGATGTTATATCGCTCCGGATGAGCTTCTTCAATAATGTCCCGCTGACCTTTTCTTTTAACCTTAGCGTTTTTATTATTGCAATGGCAGCGTGTCTTGTTTTTGCATTGTTATCAGGATTTCTTCCCGCGGTCCGGCTCTCAAAGATGAAACCTGCTGTTTACCTGAAAGGAGGTGAAGTATGATACGCATATTTTTCAAGACTCTATGGAACAACAGAAAAAGAAATATCCTGGTGTTCATCGAACTGTTGATGATTTCGCTGGTGATGTTCAACCTTACACTTTATCTTGTGAATATGATTACTGTTTACAGGATTAAAAACTGTTATAATACAGATAATGTTGTATTAATAAATATTACAAAAAAGGCTGACGAGGATAAGTCAAAAACGGACCAGGCTTTTGAGAACCTGAAGAAGGTATTGTCATCGGACCCTTATGTGGAATCTGTATCAATAAGCACAACAGCTCTGCCTTATAATTATAATCTCTGGTCGAGCGATTATACTTATGGTGAACAGCATTTTAACCTGGCAGGGAGGCGCGTCGATTTTGACTATGCAAAAGTGATGAAAATAAAACCCATAAAAGGCAGGTGGTTTGATGAAACCGATATTGGCAAGACTGTAAAACCTGTAATTATTTCAAAGGGGGCTGATGAAAAATATTTTGATGGAAATTCCATAGGAAAAACGATTGATGACGGAAATAATAAATTTGAAATAATTGGTGTTGTCGATGAGTTCAAAAGAAGCGATATTGAGAAGCCTATTGATTTTGCCTTTTTCCTTAGTCCAACAGTTAATCCTCAATATTACTGGGCAGTATCTTTCCTTGTGAGGACAAAAGAGGGGGCTGCCGGCAAAATGCTGGAACAGGCAGAAGGCCAGGTGTATTCAACACTTGATCCTGAGAAATGGACCATAAGCAATCTTAATTCACTCGATAACATGCGGGCATCTCAAAATGCAGACAGCAGTCAGCGTAATTATCTTAGTATCATAATTGCTTTGTTTATAATGGTAAATGTCTTCCTTGGTACTATAGGAATTTTATGGTATAATACCAATCTGAGAATAAATGAAATAGGGATTAAAAGAGCTGTGGGGTCCACGGGATCTGACATAAGGAGGATGCTTATTCTCGAAAGCATGGTTATTGCCATACTGGCACTGCTTATAGTAATGTTGATAATAATGCAGGTGCCAACTTTCCTTCCCGGAGGTGCACTGGAGAAAGGAGTGTACGGTAAATCTGTCTGGATAAGTAGTATATCTATGGTAATACTGGTGCTCTTAAGTACCTGGATACCGGCTGCAATAGCTTCAAATATACGTCCTGCCACTGCTCTTAAGACAGAATAGTTTGTTAACTTAGCCGTTTATGAAACACTCACCATATATACTTGTATGTGATGACGATGATGCTGTCAGGAGTTCACTGAGTTTTCTTCTTGGGAAAGCAGGTTATAGTCCAGTTTGTGTTGCTGATCCGGGTAAGGTGCCCCAACTGATACGGGAACAACAATTTGAACTTGTTCTCCTCGACATGAATTTCTCACTAAGTATCGATGGCGAGGAAGGGATTGACCTTTTAAGAAAAGTAAAAGTTTTAAGACCTTTAGTTCCTGTAATACTTATAACTGCATGGGGTTCTGTAGAGCTGGCGGTAAAAGGGATGAAAATGGGAGCAGCTGATTTTGTTACAAAACCATGGAATAATTCACATCTTCTCAAAATAATAGAGACATCTATAAAACTATCGTGTAACACCGAAAATTACCCGGATGAAAATCAAAGAGAAGATGATGACAACGAAATATTCAGGGGAATAATTGGTAAAGATCCTGCTCTTCTCGATATCATGAGAGTAATCAGGAGAGTAGCACCTACAAATGCCCCTGTGCTTGTTACAGGAGAGAGTGGTACAGGAAAAGAAATGATAGCCTCAGCTGTTCATCAGCTTAGTTTCAGGAAAGACAACCCTTTTATAAAGGTCAACCTGGGAGGAATACCTTCA
>DATFLA010000374.1:0-12156 GCA_035268305.1 Bacteroidales bacterium
TTATTCATTCAGTTTTCAGTATTTGGATATGGATCCTGTATTTTGAGACAAGTACTTACAGCGGGTACTATGATAATCCGAGGAATATATGGATGCTGATGAACCTGAGGGGAATGATTTCCGCTGTTGTAGCCCCGAGAATAATTCTCATCATCCTTCATTTCTCAGGCAAGCTTTCGAGGATAAAGAGCGGCGGATATTCAAGGAAGCTTACAGATGCAGGTCTGATAATAATGGCCATATTCATTGTAACATTAGGTCTGAGTACCTTCAGGGGAAGGTTCAATTTCAAGACAGAACATATTACAGTAAATATAAAAGGTTTAAGCAAAGACCTTGATGGACTGAGAATAGTACAGATATCCGACATGCATCTCTCCACCTTCTATCATCACAAGAAAGTCTTGCAGAATGTTATGGAGAAAATAACTTCCTATAAACCGGACCTCATTCTGAATACAGGGGATTTTGTAACGATAGGCTGGCGAGAATTTGACCGCAATGACACTATTCTTGCCAAAGCCCACAGCCGATATGGCAATTATGCTGTTCTCGGAAATCACGATTTTGGCACCTATGATCCTTATTACACGGAAGCCGACAGGGAAAATGATGTTCTGATAATGAATAACATGGTTAAGGCATCAGGTTACACCGTTCTTAACGATGATTATAAGATTCTTACTATAGACAGTGCGAGGATTGCATTAATAGGAATTATAACAGTTGGCAGGCATCCTCATATGATTCATGGCAGTCTGCCCGATGCAGAAAGCGGACTGGATACGATAAAAACCGATCTGAAAATATTCCTGAGCCACGATCCGAATGAATGGGAGAAAGATGTTGTCGGCAAAACAGATATAAATCTTACTCTGTCTGGTCATACACATGGCATGCAAATGGGAATACTGACAAAAAAATTCAGATGGAGTCCGGCAAAATTCTTCTATCCTCACTGGAATGGCCTTTACAGGGAAGGAGATCAGTTTCAGTATGTTAACAGGGGACTGGGAGTATTGTCGGTACCTTTCCGCATTTGGATGCCGCCGGAAATAACACTGATCACCCTTAGAACAGAAAATGCCGATTGACTTGGTGTCAGTAAAAAAAAGGAACGGGTGTCAGAAATTTCTGCACCCGTTTAAGATTCCCTCCCTTATGTTAACCTAACCATCTAACCTTGAAGACTTGGTTTAAATACCTAACCTAAAAATTCATCAAACCAATTTAGCGGGAGGGCGGCAATCTGAGATATTGCGTGATAATATATTTTGTTACCTGCCTTCTGCTTTTTCCAGGTTTTCAATTCTAAAGACATCTTAAAAGCAGTTTTTATTGCGCTTACACATCTTTTTAAGAAATATTTAACATTTCATGATCTGATTTAATAACCATCGTTCCGGATGCAACACACTTTTCAGGAAGCTATTCAGCACCTGACCAGACCATTAGCTATTATTCCCTGAAATCGCAATAATAATCCGGAAGAAAAGAGAAATAATTCCACCTGATAAGCGGTCATGAGAAATGTTCTCTAAAGAAACACACCCTTGATATGAATGATTCAGTATATTTATTCCGTGAGATAAGTTATGAATATAGTTTTTAATTTAGTGGATGAAAAAAACTTGTTTAATGAATAGACCTGTATACAAAGCCTTACTGATACTGGCTGTCTTATTAGTATCATGCAACAGTAATCAGAATGAATGGATACGTATTAATCAGCTTGGCTACCGTGACAGAGACATCAAGGTGGCTGTTTTCCTGAGCAAAGAGCCTGTATCACTTGAAAGTTACAGCGTGCTTGATGCAGAATCGGGAGATATTGTATTTACTGGAACAAAACCTGTTAAGGCTCCTTCTCTCGACCAGTTTGTAACTTGTTACAGGCTACCGTTCTCAGCCCTTAAAAAAGAAGGTACCTATTTCATTGTAGCAGGTAATGCTTCCTCTCCCTCTTTCAGGATCGGCGAAGATGTATATGACGGAACTGCTGATTTCCTTCTTAATTACATGAGGCAGCAAAGATGTGGTTATAATCCGTATATACGTGATTCCTGTCATACCCACGATGGCTACAAAATATACGACAGCAGAGGCGACTCAGCACATATAAATGTTACAGGGGGCTGGCATGATGCTGCCGATTATCTTCAGTATGTAACAACATCGGCCAATGCTGTTTACCAGATGCTCTTTGCCTATTCAGAAAACCCTGATGCTTTTACCGACATGTACTCGGCCAATGGTCTCCCTGGCAATGATGGCATCCCCGATATTCTGAATGAAAGCAGGTGGGGGCTCGACTGGCTTATTAAGATGAATCCGGAGCCGGGTATTATGTTTAACCAGATTGCAGATGACCGCGATCATATAGGATTCCGCTACCCCGACCAGGACACAGCCAATTACGGAAAGGGTCGGGAAAGGCCTGTATACATGTGTACAGGTAAACCCCAGGGTCTCTTCAGATACAAAAACAGGACAACAGGTATTGCTTCAACAGCCGGGAAATATGCATCGGCTTTTGCAAGGGGTGCTGAAGTATACGCCGGGAGGGATCCGAAGTTTGCAGAATTACTTAAAAACAAAGCTGTTGCTGCCTTTTCATACGGACTTAAGAACCCGGGTAACTGCCAGACAGCTCCGGGCACAGCTCCCTATTTCTACGAGGAGGATAACTGGACAGATGATATGGAACTGGCTGCCATTGAGCTATATAAGCTTACCGGTGAAAAGAAATACCTAGATTATGCCGTCGGTTTTGGCAAAGAAGAGCCTGTTACTCCCTGGATGGGAGCCGACACTGCCCGTCATTACCAGTGGTACCCTTTTGTAAATATGGGACACCCCGGTATTGCACGTGAAAAAACAACCTATGTCAGCAGCGAGTTCGCAGGTTATATGAAAGAAGGACTTGAGAGAGTCATGAAAAGGGCAACGAAGAACCCTTTCCTCATAGGTATTCCTTTTATCTGGTGTTCTGATAACCTTGTAGCCGCTCTCCTCACCCAGGCTCACCTCTACACATCAATAACAGGCGACAGCACATTTGCAGAGATGGAGGCGGCTCACCGCGACTGGCTGTTCGGATGTAACCCTTGGGGCACAAGCATGATAGTCGGCCTGCCATCCGGCGGGGATTACCCCGAAAATTCACACTCATCATATGTTGTAAAAGGAGGGCAGGTTCCGGGTGGACTGGTAGACGGACCGGTATATGCCTCTATATTCAAATCACTCAAATATATTTCACTTTCTGAAGAGGATGAATACGCTCCGTTCCAGACAAGCCTTGCAGTGTACCACGACGACTATGCCGATTATTCGACAAACGAATGTACCATGGATGGTACTGCCTGCCTTGTCTATTACCTCTCGGCCATGTCTGCCGAAAGAGGCATACCCGGCATTTACAAAAATTCGAAATTGTCAAGGGGTGCCATCGTGAGAATGGATACCACAAAGAGAAACATATACCTGTGCTTTACCGCTCATGATTTCCGCGATGGTTTCAGTATTATCACAAAAACTCTTAAGAAACATAATATTAAAGCATCATTCTTCCTAACCGGTGACTTCCTTAATACTCCGGGCAACAGGGCTCTTGTGAGAAACCTTGTAGACGACGGGCAGTATGTAGGGCCACATTCCAACAAACATCTTCTGTACTGTTCCTGGGATAAAAGAGACTCCCTGCTCTTTACAAAAGACCAGTTTTTGAATGACCTTGATCTTAACTACAAAGCTCTTGCGAAATACGGAATACGTAAGGAGGATGCTTCTGTATTCCTTCCGCCTTACGAATGGTATAATGATACAATTTCGGGATGGGCAAAGGAATACGGGTTGAAGCTGGTAAATATGTCGTCTGGCACAGGAACGAACCAGGACTGGACATACCCGGAAAAAGGCAAGCCTTACTATTCAAGCGATTCACTGATGAAAAAACTTATATCATTTGAAAGTTCCAAAGGCATGGACGGCTATATACTTCTTATCCATCCGGGAACAGACCCAAGAAGGAAAGATAAGTTCTATACAAGGCTCGATTCGATACTTAACTTCCTGGAGCATAAAAATTACACTTTCAGATCCTTCGCGGAAACAGGATATTAATTCGATACTGTATTTTAATGAACAAGGCTGGTGAAGCACACAATATATCAGGTATCGACCTGACAATTATTTATTCAAAAAGAAGAACAATTGGAATAAGCATAAGGCAGGATGCTTCTGTTATAATAAGGGTACCTGCCAGGACACCGATGAAAACAATCGAACGTATTGTTGCCGGCAAAGCCGGGTGGATCAAAAAACACCGCGATAATTACCTTGAAAATACGTCTCTTCGTCCCGGAATAAAATACTGCCAGGGGGAGACTCACATGTTTCGCGGAAAAATGCTTTCCCTTAATATAACCAGGTCCGACAGGCCGTCTGTCAGTTTTAACATTAACTCAATAGAATTATTTGCCAGGAACCCTGAGGATCGCGATGAAGTAAAGAGAATATTATACCGTGGCTACAGGCAAAATGCCGGGCAGGTATTCCCTGTTATTATGTCGGAAGTACTTGCTGAACTCCACGACTATCACTTCAGGCCCTCGTTGCTCATCATACGCACTATGAAGAGACGCTGGGGCAGTTGTTCCATGAAGGGACTGATAACACTGAACACGGAATTGATAAAGCTGGCCGACAGGTACATAGAATATGTTATTATTCATGAACTGTGCCACCTGAAGCACCATAATCACAGTAAGCAGTATTACGAACAACTTTCAGAACTATGCCCCGATTGGAAATCCGTGAGGCAGGAAATGAAGAAGTATATCATCTGAGATCACTAAACATAGTATTCCTGTCCCCGTGCAGGTATCTCAAGATTACCGAACCCGTCTTCCCGAAGATATCCGGCATATTTCTGTTGAGTTTCATATTCACCATGCACTATAAAAGTCTTTTTAAGGGCAGCTTTATCCTGGCAGTCCAGGAAACTTATCATCTCCTTATAGTCACCATGTCCGCTGAAAGCATCGATTTTTCTTATATCAGCCTTTACCTCGTACACTGTTCCATGAATTGATACTTCCTTATCTCCTCGTACAATCCTGGCCCCAAGGGTTGATGGTGCGCAATAGCCTACTGCAAGGATAGTGTTACGCGGGTTGGAAATATTGTTTGCAAGGTGATGCTTAACACGTCCGGCTTCCATCATGCCCGAAGCCGAAATTATAACACAGGGCTTTTTATGGTCATTCAATTTTTTTGAGTCCTCCACCCTGGTTATATAAAACAGGCTGTCAAATCCGAAAGGATCAGGATCTCTCTCCAGTATCTTCAGGAAGTCCTTGTTATAACATTCTGTATGGACCCTGAAGACTGATGTTGCATTTACGGCCAGGGGGCTATCAACAAAAATATCTATTTTAGGCAGCCTGCCCTGGTTAAAGAAATTATTAAGCGCAAATACTATTTCCTGAGTACGGCCAACGCTGAATGCCGGGATAATGAGTTTGCCACCTTTATCGACGCAGGTATCCACCATTATGTTTAAAAGATCATCCTCAGCTTTCTTATTATCGTGATGAAGCCTGTCACCGTAGGTTGATTCCGTAATCAGTATATCGGCTTGTGGAAATGGCTCGGGCGGTGCCAGTATCTGGTCAAACGGACGGCCAATATCACCTGTATATGATACTTTCTTCACCTCTCCCTTTTCTGTTATCTGAAGATTGGCCACACCGCTGCCGAGCATATGCCCAGTATGTGTAAATGTCACCTTAATATTTTCATCTATCCTGAATTTCATGTTAGAAGGCACCCCTATAAAGAGTTTCATACATTCCTTTGCATCATTCTGTTCATAGAGAGGTGTAACAAGAGGCAAGCCCTTCTTTGCCCTTCTCTTATTGAAAGTGGCGGTATCATGTTCCTGAATAAATGCTGAATCGGCCAGCATGAGGGCACACAGATCCCTGGTGGCATTTGTACATATCACCGATCCCCTGAAGCCAAGTTTATATACATAGGGTATCAGTCCTGAATGGTCTATATGTGCATGTGTAAGAATAATATGGTCTATTGTTGAAGGGTCAAATCCGAGATCCCTGTTCATGCTGTCTGTCTCAAGTCCTTTACCCTGGAACATACCACAATCGAGAAGGATACTCTTTCCCTGATCGGTTGTAATAAGATGCTTACTGCCTGTTACCTCCCTGGCAGCTCCAAGAAATTTAATCTTCATAATATGTCTTATTTATTTTATAGTATATTGAATAATTCATTACATGCTTAATATTATCACCTTACAATCAGGCTGAGCAGCATAACACCCAGAAGTCCGGTTATGCCAATGGAAGTCTCCATTACGACCCATGTCTTCATAGTATCTTTAATGCTCAGGTTAAAATATTCCTTGAATAACCAGAAACCCCCGTCATTTACATGACCGAACATAAGGCTACCTGATCCGACTGCCAGAACCATCAGTTCCGGGTTAACACTTCCGCTTGTTACAAGGGGCAGTACGATTCCTGCTGCAGTCATTCCTGCAACGGTTGCAGAACCTACACAGAAACGCAGGACAGTTGCGATGAGCCATCCGAGAAATAAAGGAGAGAGAGTTGATTCACTTAAAAGCTCTCCAATATATTTGCTTACCCCGCTGTCGACAAGCACCTGTTTAAGGGCCCCGGCTCCTGCAATAAGAAGCATTATCATCGTAATACTTGTTACAGAATGTGCGAGTGATTTCATTATCTCAGGCATTTTACGGCCTCGTGCCAGTCCGAGTGTATAGATTGCTACTAATACCGATATCAGCATTGCAAAAGCAGGATTACCGATATAGGCAAGTATTTTTCTTACAGTGCTCGTTGCCGGCAGGATAAATCCGGCTACCGTAGCGGTTGTTATTATTATTACTGGCAGGAGAGCAGAAAAAAAACTCACCCAGAAACCTGGCATCTCTTCTTCCTTTAATGGTTTTGTATTTAGAAATTCAGCCAGTGGCTTTGCTTTTATTTTTGTCCTGCTCAATGCTCTTGATAAAAACGGACCGGAAATAACTATTGCAGGTAAAGCTACGATAAGGCCATAGAACAATGTCCTTCCTATATCGGCATGGAACATGTCAGCAATAGCAGTCGGCGCCGGATGCGGAGGCAGGTAACCATGTGTTACTGAGAGCGATGCAAGCATGGGCAATCCTACATAAAGAAGAGGAAGACGTGTGGTTGCCGCTATTGTAAACACAAGAGGTATCATAATGAAGAAGCCCACATCATAAAACAATGAGATACCAACAATAAACCCTGTCAGCATAAGTGCGAGCTGAATATGACTGAGTCCGAAAGAGTCAACAAGCCTTGTTGTTATTCTCTGGGCAGCACCACTTTCAGAGACAAGCTTCCCCAGCATGGATCCGAAACCCAGAATAAGAACAAGAAAACCCATAGTGCTGCCAATACCATTTTCAATAGAGGTTATAGTATTGTCGAGGTTCATCCCCTCAGCGAGTCCTACAATAAGCGATACTATGACAAATGAAAGGAATGAATTGAATTTAAGTACGATGATAAGGAAAAGCAAAAGGCAAATCCCGAGAATAATAATAAAAAGCGGCATGAAATAATATTATTAAATTTTTAAATCAATTTTCACATTGTTCCTTACCCGGCACAAAGCCGGCTCTTTACCGATTCTTTTCTATCTCCTGTCATCCCCTTCTTCATACT
Organism: Bacteroidales bacterium; assembly: GCA_035268305.1. GTDB lineage: Bacteria > Bacteroidota > Bacteroidia > Bacteroidales > VadinHA17 > LD21. Next base: position 7,749 of record DATFLA010000374.1, read on the forward strand.
TAAGGGGAAACCTGACGGGGACATTGTCTCTGGCAGACCTGTATATAGCCGTAAAGAGCTCAACCGTCCGGCGTCCGTCCTCACCTGTCACAAGAGGCTCCCTTCCCAGCCTGATAGCCTCAGCATAATCCTCAATCTGGCGCTGTATGTAATAAACAGTCGGATCGATTCTCTCAAAGAGCTCTGTATCTGATGCGGTCCATCCTGCAAGCAACCTTTCTTCCCCTGGAACGGTCCAGAGGTCATTTACAGAAGGTTCAGCGACACTTGTACTACCTGCAATGAACATGGCTCCGCCATCTGTCTGAACACCTACCGATGCACCGTTTTCTCCATGTACATGTACCTTACCGTACAGACCGGGTTTCTGTGAATTACTAACTAAAATATTTGCCACACCACCATTTCTGAACTTAACAATAGCCACGGCAGTATCGTCAACTTCAATATAAGGATGGTTAATGTTTTTCCATATGCCATATACCTCATCAACCTCTCCCATGTACCATAACAGCAGATCGAGCTGGTGCGGCGACTGATTGACAAGCACTCCGCCTCCCTCCTGCGTCCATGTTCCTCTCCACTCATCTGAGTCATAATAGGCCCTGTCGCGCCATCCCAGCATTGTCACCTCAGCCAGTACAGGTTTTCCTGTTTTGCCTTTATCGATAGCATCCTTCACCCTTCTCGCAGGCTCATACCATCTTCTCTGGCTGATAACACCAAGCTTCACATTGCTTTCCCTGCATACCTTAAGCATCATATCGCAATCGTAAAGACCGGAAGCCAGTGGTTTCTCCACGAGAACATTTGCCCCGGCTTTTGCAGCTTCTGCTGCCGGACCAGCGTGAAAAGGGTGCGCATTACAAACAATAACAAGATCAGATGAACATTCTTTCACCATTGCGGATACATCAGGGAAGGCTCTTGTGCCATACTGCATTGCAAACTCATCTGCCTTCTTCCCGGTCCTGTTCCAGACACCCGCCAGCTGTACATCAGGTATATTCCCGATTGCCCTTGCATGCAGGTGTGCTACCTTACTGCAACCTGCTATCGATATATTTAACTTTCTACCGGACATTTATGTTTATATTAAGGAACAAGAATCACCTTTCCTGATCCTCCTTTTCCGCTATACAGCCTGCCAAACCATTCAGCACCCTCAGATAAAGGAGCAACAGCCATTACCTGGTCGTCGGTACCTATTTTCCCCGATTCCATCAGCTCAAGAACAGTTTCATATTCACCCCTGATGGCACAGCTTCCCAGTATGCTAAGTTCGCGTGTAACAACCTTTTGCAAAGGGAAATCAATCTCCGGAGATACATTTCCAATCAGAACCGTCCTGCCTCCTTTCCTCAGTGTTTCTATAGCAAGATTAACCGATTCCGTTTTCCCAACCACCTCAAAAGAGATATCTGCTCCCCTGTTTTTTGTACGGCTTATTATTTTTGTAACAAGCCCCGGAGCCTCAGCCCTGAAGGCTGCTGTTGCCCCTGCTTTTAATGCCTTATCAAGACATACAGGATTAGTATCAACAACAATAATCTGAGAAGCACCTGATACTGCAAGTAATTTAATAACAGATATACCTATCATCCCTGCACCTATAACAACACACCGTTCGCCTGTTTTAAGTCCTGCAATCCTTACAGCATGCAGAGCCACAGCTATTCCTTCAACCATTGCAGCCTGCTCAAAGGTAACAGTCTCCGGAATCCTGTACAGGATGTGTTCAGGCACGGCGACAAACTCGGCAAAGGCTCCATCGCGCCTGTAAGTACCTGGCGAGACACCAAGAACCTCACGGTTGTCGCTCAGGTTATAACTGCCTTCAAGGGTAAACCAGTCATTCAAAGGATATACTGTCGAATCAAATGTAACACGGTCACCTGCTTTCCAGCTCTTTACCCCCGTACCTGTCTTCTCCACTACCCCGGAGGCCTCATGCCCCATTACAAGAGGTGGGATTCTCCTTCCGGTGCTTCCGTCATAACCATGAATATCCGATCCGCATATACCACAGGCCTTAACCCTTACAAGAACATCCTTATCGCCGATTACAGGCTCAGGCATATCTTTATACACCATCTTTTTATAATCTTCCAGAACAAGGGCTTTCATAAAATGATTTATTAATTCCAGAATGGAGAAAAACAAATATAGCTAAAACTATCATGAAGCGAGCCATCTTTTAACCCTACCCGGCCAATTATTTACTCAATAATAACAACTACCATATCCATTACATTTGTCATTGTCGGACCAGTTATAATATGGCCACCTGCCCTTTTAAAGAAATTCCAGGAATCAAAATTATTTATATACTCCTGAATATCAAGTTTCATGGCTTCAGCTGTTAACGAAGTAGCTGAATCAACCACAGCACCTGCAGCATCGGTAGGACCATCATTCCCATCCGTACCGCCGGCCAGAACAGTAATTCCCTGATAATCTTTAAGCAGGGAAGCGATCAGCAGTGCAAGATGCTGGTTTCTTCCTCCGAGCCCCTTACCTGTCATTCTCAGGGTTGTCTCTCCACCAAAAAGGAGGCACACGGGTCTGTAATGGCTTTTGCCTGTCCGGCATGCGACGGCACTTTTAACTATTTTCTCAGCCACATCATGAACATCACCCTGTATACAGTCATCTTCAATGAAGGGATCCATATTTAAATTCGCGGCCTTTCTTAAGGCGGCTTCAAGGGCAAGCCTGTTATTTCCCACAATAATATTAGATACTCTACTGAACAAAGGATCTCCTGGTTTCGGAGTCTCCTGCACTTTACCCTCCGCCCCTTTGTAAAGATATGTCATTATTGAAGCAGGAATGGATTTAACCATGTGATACCGTGATATAACATCAAGAGCCTCATCAAAGGTACCCGGATCAGCAACAGTTGGTCCCGATGCAATTACATCAAGCTTGTCACCCGGCACATCCGAAATAATCAGGCTGACAACCTGTGCGGGATAAGCTGCCCTGGCAAGCTGTCCGCCTTTTATAAGGGAAATATGCTTCCTGACGGTATTTATTTCGCTTATAGATGCTCCTGAATTAACAAGTTTATTGTTAAGGACCAGCAGGTCTTCACCTGAAATACCTTCAGGTAAATCAGCAAGAAGTGAGGAGCCTCCTCCTGAAATAAGACAAAGAACAAGGTCGTTACTTCCTGCCTTAGTAACAATTTCCAGTATTTCTTCTGAGGCTTTGAAACTATTAATGTCGGGAGCCGGGTGGGCGGCTTCTGTTATCCTTAGGTGTTTTAGCCTGCATGAGAATCCGTATTTAACAACCACATGCCCGTCTGTTATAAGATCGCCAAGGACAGACTCTGCTCCAGATGCCATCATGGCACTGGCTTTTCCGGCTCCTACTACAAAAAGGCTCCCCGACATGTCAAGAGGGAAAAATCTCTTCCCCACACTTATGCCATCTTCAGCAATTGCAAGACTGTTTGTTATAAGGCGTGTAGGAAGGACACTATTCACCCCTGCCAAAAAAATTTCCTGTGCTGCCAGTCTCAGGTTCATACCTTACTTTTTTACCATGGTAAATTGTGAAGAGCTAAAGAATAAACAGTGAAGTTATCCAGATACATAAAAATATCACAACACCCATAACTATAGTGGTTGATGAATATACCTTAAGGTTCACGGTGGAGTCAATATCCGCAAACTTGGATACTACCCAGAAATATGAATCATTAGCATGAGATACAAGCATTGAGCCGGCGCCCATTGAAAGCATTGCAAATAGCTTTCCTGCCTCGGAGCCCAGTCCCAGTGCCGGCAGCATAGGAGCTACAAAAGAGGCTGTTGTGATTATTGCAACTGTTGAAGAACCCTGTGCAGTTTTCATCACCATGGCAATAAGGAAAGGAACCAGCAGCCCCAGGCTGGTGCCGGCCAGGAGCTTACCCATGGCTTCCCCCGTTCCTGTTTCCCTGATAACCATCCCGAACATACCACCTGCTGCTGTTACAATAAGGATAGGTCCGGCTTTTTCAATAGCCTCGGTAAATATTGAATTGATCTTATCCATAGTCTTACCCCTTATAAGAAACAGGGAAAGAACAACACCCACAGCGAGGGCAAATACAGGTTCACCCGGAATATAAAATATCTTCGAAAGAATACCCTGTCCTTCCTTATCGAACAATATCAAAACCGACCGTAGTGTGATAAGAAGAAGAGGCACTACAACAGGGAGGAATGAAAGGAAGGGTGATGGCAGTTTCTCATGATCTATCATAGGATCTACTTCCGGCTCTGAAGCAGGTGGGTAATTTCCTTTGCCGGTGAGCCATTTACTCCACAGGTAGGCAGCAAGAGCTCCCGGAATGGCAAAAAGTATTCCGACAATGATAAGGTATCCCAGATTCACATCAAACATGCCGGCAGCG
>DATFLA010000375.1:0-7363 GCA_035268305.1 Bacteroidales bacterium
TCGAGAGTCGCCGGGATACTTGAGAAGCTTCCGGAAAGATGTTGCAGAATCTTCTGCATGAGTCGTTTTGAAGGTCTTAAATATTCAGAGATAGCTGAGAAGTTATCTGTCTCGGTAAAAACGGTTGAAGCCAATATGGGCAGGGCATTAAAGGAATTCAGGAAAGAATTAACGGAATAAATAAAGTAATGAAAACCAGGAGCAATTATACTGACAGGGAATGGGAGGAACTGGCATCAATCCTTTCGGGCGAAAAGGAAGGAAACGATGATCTCTACAACCGCTTCATGGCTGAAGATACCAGTAATACAGGCAAATTATGGAAAGAATTAAAGAATATGGGTAACAATAAAGAAATTAATGTTGATAAGGCCTGGGACAAGGTATATGCCCGGATGAATGAAAGCGGACAGATGATAGAAAGCTCAACCTCAGGAATGCGTTTTTTGCAAAGCACCTTCTTTAAAGCAGCTGCTTCTGTAATTATCCTGGTTGCAATCGGTGCAGGTGTTTTGTTTCTCGACCATGCAGGTTACCTCAGCAGGAAAATCACAATAGCCACCAACGATGAACAGAAAAATGTTCTTGTATCTCTTCCTGATGGAAGTAAAGTATATCTGAACCGTAATTCAACCTTTACATACAGATCGAATTTTAATAAGTCCGGCAGGGACGTTAAGCTCAGGGGGGAAGCTTTCTTCGAGATAGCACCTGATAAATCAAAGCCCTTTGTAATAGATGCCGGAGAAGCAAGCGTGAAAGTGGTGGGCACATCTTTCAATGTTATTACTAACAACATGGAAGAATCTGTTGAGGTTTTTGTTAAAACGGGAAAAGTACTTGTTTCGAATAATACGGGATCCAGGTCCTTGCAGCTCGACCCCGGAGACATAGGTGTGCTTAGCCCGGATAAAACGGAAAAGACAATCAACAGGGACCCCAATTACCTTTCCTGGCAAACCAACTACCTCGAATACAGCGGTCAGAAGCTAAGTGTCGTCTTTAAGGACCTGAAAAGAGTATATAATATGGATATTGTGGCTGACGATCCTTCAATCCTGGATAATCCGTGGACCTCTCCCATCAATAACCTGTCGGAAGATACAATTATTCAGTTAATTTGTGCTAGCTTTAACCTCGGCTATACAAAAGATGGTAATGTTTACCACCTGTATAAAAAATAAATACATCCGGAAAAATGTCATTCCCCAATGGCACCATATTCAGGAATACAGTGGCCATTGCATTGTTCTTCATCCTACTAGCGCCACAACAGGCATTGTGCCAGAGAGGCATTCTTGATTCTGTATTTACGATAAGAGCCGGCACTGTAAAAACCGGGAATGCCCTTGATCTAATTTCAAGACGTACAGGTTACAGTTTTTCATACGACAGCAGGCTTATTGATGCTGACAGGAAGATAAAGATGACCTTCGTTGATACAAGGCTCGTAACAATACTCGATAGTATAATTCATAATGACTCCCTGTCATTATCGGTAATTGACCGTTTTATTATAATATCGCGTCACACCTCAAAAAAAGAGAGGAATGACAGTATATCAAATCATAAAGTGGAATATGTTACCGGAACCATTGTCGATAAAGAAACAGGAGAGCCTCTCCCCTTTGCCACTATAGGATTAAAAAGAAGTGGAAAGGGAACTGTCTCGAACAGCAACGGGGAATTTAATCTTAATATTACACCCGGCCTTGAAAAGGACACTCTTTCCGTCTCTTTCCTGGGTTATACTGGAGAGGAAATTCCGGTGAGAAAAGCACTTGGCAAAAACAACATAATAAGTATGCAAAAGGATTTCATTTCAATTCCCGAGATCCTTATTAAGAGCCAGGTACCTCAGGACATAATTTACAAAGTTCTGAAGGCGATACCTGAAAATTACGGCAATACGCCTGCCTATATGACAGGTTTCTACAGAGAAGGTGTTCTGAAGAAGACTGAGTTACAATCATATTCCGAAGCTGTACTAGAGATTTACAAAAGTGCATATGCAGGGACACTTTTGGGTGATCAGATCAAGGTTTACAAGAGCAGGAAAATTGAGAATAACGACATTCATGATACCCTTGCCATAAGATTAAAAGCAGGACTTAGTACCTGTCTTGAACTTGACGGTGTAAGGAACACTTTCGATTTTCTTTCGCCTGAGAGCATGAAGGATTATTCTTACCGGATGACAGACATAGTCACATACGATGATGAGACTGCCTATGTTATTGAGTTTTCACAAAAAGAGAATGTGGACCTGCCTCTTTACAAGGGATCGGTATATATAAATACATCCGATTATGCTGTTCTTTACGCCGATTTCGAACTGAACCAGGCCCTTTTACACGAAATGAAAAATTCTTTCGTGACAAGTCAGTCGCACGGATTTAACACATGGCCCACATCCGTAAAATATACAGTAAGTTACAGGAAGATTAACGGCAGGTATTTTCTAAGCCATGTAAGAGGAGACCTTGTATTCATTTCAAAGAAAAAGAAGAAACTTTTCAATTCACAGTTCAAAGTATTTTTCGAACTGGCCATTACACAGGTGAACCTCAATAATGTAACCCGTTTTGAAAGGCAGGAACTTGCACCTATTCATTCGATCTTTTCGCAGACAATAACTAATTACGATCCCACTTTCTGGGGTAACCAGGATTTCCTTAAACCTGAGGATAACCTGCTTCAGGCTCTCAGGAACATGAATGTAAAGCTTCAGGAGTTTGTCAAGTAGCAATCAGTATTTATCTATAAGCTTGTATAGTTCGGTAAGATCGGGAGTGAGTATTATTTCTGTCCGTCTGTTCTTCTGTCTTGCCTCGGGAGTATTACGGGAGTCGACAGGAACGTATTCGCTGCGGCCGGCAGCGGTAAGTCTCTTCGGATCTATATGAGAATCCTCAAGCAGGGTTCTCACAACTGTTGTAGCCCTTTTAACACTCAGATCCCAGTTGTCTTTCAGCTGACCGCTTCCGGGGTTATACGGAACATTATCGGTATGCCCCTCAATAGTAACCTGTATATCGGGATTCCTTTCAAGAACACCTGCAAGCTTCTTGAGAGCCTTTTTACCATTGGCATCTATGTCCCAGCGGGCCGATTTAAAAAGCAGCTTTTCATCGAGAGATACATAGACTTTCCCATTCTTCATCGTTACGGTAAGCCCGTTATTCTCGAATCCCAACAGTGCATCCGATACTTTTGTCTTAAGGTCCCGGACTACTTTTTTTTGTGCATCAAGAACCTTCTCCAGATCAGCCAGACGTTGATTGCGTTTCTGAAGTTCAAAATTAAGTTCATCTAAAGAAGCCTTTTTTGAATCGAGGTTCTGAGAAAGCTGCCTTAGAAGATCTTCCTTCTTCTGGAGATTCTCCTGTGCGGCCTGGAGCTCGGAAAGAAGCTTCTGAGTCTCTTTAACATTTCCTTTTATAAGGTCTTCCTGCGCAGTCTGTAATTCGGTATATTTTTTTGCAATGCTGTTATAATCAGCTATAGCTTTATCTCTTTCTGCCCGGGCAGTTGTTATTTCATCCTGTACTGTCCCTATATCCTTCTGAAGAGAAGCCATTTTAGCCTCAAGTTCCTTGTTTTTCATTTCCAGACCAATATTATCGGTCTTATAGGCATCCCTCTCATTCATGAAATGCCTGCTGGTATCCTGAAGCTCACCATACTTTTTCCCTGAAACACAGGAGACGGCCAGCGTAATTATAATAGTAAGATACGAAAAGTAAAATATTGACTTTTTCATCCTTTCTTAAGATTTTGATGTAAATAAAACTTATTTAAAACGGGCTTGTTTATCATTATATCAGTTAATAATAAAACAGTTGAAAGGTTTAAAAATTGTTCTCAGACCTTTAATCAGGAAACAAAAATAAGAAAATCCCGGTGAAGGACCTGTTAACACAAGGGAATAATAATTGTTATATTTGCAGGTTAGTAGCAATAATATTTACTTAATGGAGAAAGAAGGATACCTGCTTTCAAAAATAGATTCACCAGCTGATCTCAGGAAACTGTCACCGACGGAGCTGATCCAGGTAAGTGCGGAGCTACGGCAGTTTATTATTGATGTTGTTTGTAACAACCCCGGTCATTTCGGGGCCAGCCTTGGTGTTGTGGAGCTGACAGTGGCCCTTCACTATGCATTTAATACACCTTATGATAAGATAATCTGGGATGTGGGTCACCAGGCATACGGTCATAAAATTCTCACCGGCCGCCGTGATATCTTTACAACCAACAGGAGATATAAAGGGCTAAGCGGTTTCCCAAAGATGGCTGAAAGTGAATATGATGCTTTTGGAACAGGACACTCATCCACTTCTATTTCGGCCGCTCTCGGGATGGCTATTGCAGCAAAGAAAAAGGGAGAAAACCGTCATGTGGTAGCTGTTATTGGCGATGGAGCCATGACAGCAGGAGAGGCATTTGAGGGACTCAACAATGCAGGGATAAGCAAATCGGATATACTTGTCATCCTCAATGACAATAACATGGCTATCGATGCCAATGTGGGAGCTCTTAAGGAGTACCTTCTTGATATAACCACAAGCCGTACTTATAACCGTTTCAAGGACAGGATGTGGAAGATACTGGGCAAATTCAGTAAAATAGGTCCCGATGCCCGTACTCTTGCCGCTCAGCTAGAAGCAGGTTTTAAAAGCACAATACTTGAACAAAGTAACCTGTTCGAAGGGATGAACTTCAGGTATTTCGGACCTATCGACGGTCACGATGTGCTTCACCTTACAAGGGTACTTGAAGACCTTAAGAGGATACCGGGACCCAAACTTCTTCATTGTCTTACAGTTAAAGGGAAAGGATTTAAACAGGCTGAAGAAAATCAGACAGCCTTCCACTCGCCGGGTAAATTTGACAAAGAAACAGGAATCCTGTTAAAACAATCAACCGACGACAAGGTCCTGACCTACCAGGAAGTGTTCGGAAGGACAATACTTGAGCTGGCTGAAAAGAATGAAAGGATCATGGCTATCACGCCCGCTATGCCAACAGGCAGTTCTCTTAATATAATGATGAAAGAGATGCCCGACAGGGCTTTGGATGTCGGCATTGCCGAACAACATGCGGTGACTTTCGCTGCAGGTCTTGCAACACAGGGAATGATTCCCTATTGTCATATATATTCTTCTTTCCTTCAGAGAGCATACGACCAGCTGATACATGATGTTGCCCTTCAGAACCTGCATGTGGTCTTCTGTGTTGACAGAGGAGGCCTTGTGGGATCAGACGGAGCTACTCACCACGGATTTTTTGATATGGCGTTCCTGCGCTCCGTACCAAATATGATAGTAGCCGCACCTATGGACGAGATAGAGCTAAGGAACTTCCTTTATACAGCACAGCTCGAAAAAATAAGTTCACCCTTCTCAATACGTTATCCGAGAGGAAGAGGTTCATATTCCGACTGGCGGCAACCTTTCTCCGAAATTCCTGTGGGCAGGGCACGTCAGCTGACCGAGGGGAATGATATGGCAGTACTGTCAATAGGTCATCCGGGTCTGGATGTGGCTGCTGTTGTGAAGAAACTAAAGGAAGAAGGTATATCCGCAGCACATTACGACATGCGTTTTGTTGCACCTATCGACACTGATGTACTCCATACTGTGTTCAGAAAATTCAGGTATGTTGTCACTGTTGAGGACGGGATACTCAAAGGAGGCTTTGGCAGTGCCGTTGTTGAATTTATGAGCGACCAGGGCTACCGGGCAGAGGTCAGACGACTGGGCATCCCCGATTATTTTGTTGAGCAGGGAACGCAGGCTGAGCTCTACAGGGAATGCGGATACGACAGGGAAGGTATTGAGATAGCTTTAAAGGAGATAGCCGTTAAGCTTGGTGACAACAGGATAAAAGAAACAGGCAAAAAGGAAAAAGTGTGATTTTTTTTATATTTTCGCACTCCTGAAATAACCGCCCGGATGGCGGAATTGGTAGACGCGCTGGTCTCAAACACCAGTGGCAGCAATGCTGTGCCGGTTCGATCCCGGCTCCGGGTACAAAATCAGTCTGGAGTGTGAGTAGCCAGCAAAAGTAATAATGTTGATCTTTAAACTGATTTATCATCAAATCCGGTCCTTTCAATTATAACATACCTGACGGCACTCATACAGCATGATGCTTCTCATTCAGCTACCGGTATTATGTTCCTGCGGGATAAAAATCCTTTCAGCTTACACACTTATACTTTTCAACTTATTTTAAGTTTTACCTAACCTATTAGCAAGGATTGAGTACCATTTTTTTGCTTTGCCTTTTACCCCATGGGTCATAATTTAATTCTTCGAGCATATTACCGTTTGAATCCATAATGCCGGTAATTGAACCAAGGTGGTCAACATTCTTTGATGGTAGCTGGAGGTGCCGTCTCCTTAGTATTGCTTTAATAGAGATGTATCATACACATTATCAATTATTTTATCTACTATACGGACAGGGTAACCAGGCTCAATCATCTCATCAGGAGAGGGTGGCAGAAGTATTAACTGCTTTTGATTATAGCTTTGAAAAACTGCCTTTAAGTATTGTTTTTTCATACCTCAATATGTTAATAATGAGGAATATAACCTAATTATCAACTATATATTTATTAACAAAAGACCACCCCTGGCTGCACCAGGGGTTATTCATCTTTCGCTCTTTCAGAGCTTTATTTACAAATTCCGTTAGTATTGAGCCCCTTATTCCGGAGTTGAAACATGCACCAATTATTATTAATGATATGATATTTAGACTATTGAGCAAATTGAAATCAGGCCCGGTAATTTCCGGTTCCGGTTGCTCATTAACTCCGGTTCACGAAGCTCAGGATCAATCTTCTTGTGCTTGTCCTTCCCGTTCACCTTCTTGAAGAATAGAGAGTCGTTCTTCAGGTGAAAATTTTCTTCTTTCCGTTGTCATCGTTCCCAAATTTAATCAGACCTGATTTTTTTTTCAAATTAGGTCCAGCTATTTTGGGGGGTTAAGACACAAATAAGCGAGCACTCGTATCTCTTTTTCCTCTGTCGTATCTGATATTTATTACCTTGAATGGAATCAATTTCTTAACTTTCATGTTATTATCTGATAATTAACCAATACTATCTGTCATGAAAACCAAATCACTGCTTTTAATAATCCTTTTGATCGGAACCTGCCATTTAGTCAAAAGCCAGTCAACAGAAAATGATGTGACCAACCTCCTATTATCGGCATATTCTGAAAGGTCGTACTCAACAAACCCTGTTACTGATTCGCAACTCGATATAATTCTGAAATGCGGAATTAAGGCTCCAAGTGCCAGAAACCTACAGCCCTGGAGATTCACGGTAATCAGAGATGAGGCCAT
>DATFLA010000376.1:0-2441 GCA_035268305.1 Bacteroidales bacterium
ATCTGCTGTTTCTTCACAAAGGGGACATCAAGGGGGTTATTAAGAAGGAGGAAGGTAGGAATATAGGGATACTTCTCTTTTATCGTACTGCACAGAAGCATAGGACTCTCCTTGTCGACGCCGATCATTATTATTATCAGGTCGTAATGCCTGGCTCTCAGTCGTGCAAATGCCTCATCCTCACCTGACACCCCTGTTACCCTGGGTATTGATGTGAGGCTAAGCTGGTAATATTCACCCAGCATATGATCGGAAAAACGGCCTTCGCCTTCAATTGAATAGGCATCGTACAGGTTTGCAACAAGAAGTATTTCTTTTACCTTGAAAGGCATAAGATCGTGAAAGACATCACGTTCGGCATTATGCCTGTCGAGGAAACGCTGAAGCAGCTTCCTGCTTGATACATGGATCAGATCCTCTTCATCACTTTGAAGAACCTGCGACATTCTTATTATGTCGCGTGCTTTATGGCTGTTAATGTAACCTGTGAGGATGCCTGCTATGTTCTGGATCAGGTCTCTTTCCTCCTTTAAAAACGGCCCTTCACTCTCCTGGTTGAACTGGGTGGTGTAGAATATCTCAATGGATCCGGCTTCGCCGTCGATAGTCTCGAAGTCCTGCCCCATTCGCCAGGCCGTCTCGACAAAATCCGCTGACTCGTATATCTTATCCATGTAAGTAATACGGGCAACAGTATATTCAGGATATTGCCATGCTGCCGGAAGCACAAGGACGATCTGCTGAAGTGATTCCTCGACTGGCCTGCCTTCTTTAAGAATGGAGGTAGTACGGTTAATACATGCCAGTTCCTTTAATCTTTCCTGTTGATCGTGCAGTAACCGTTTATAGTCAGAATTATTATTTCCAGCCTCATCCATCTGTCAATTATCTATCAGATTAAATTCTAAAATTAATAAAATAGATGATGAGATGGAATTAATATACGGGCAGTTATTAAAGTAACAACTACATTAATCCACTTTCCAGGTAGATCCGCTCATCAAAAGATCGTTCACACTCTTTATTTTTGCATCTTTTTTCACCGATTCGATCTGTTCGGCAACTGCCTGGTCATATGTTGGTCCGGGTACCGCACGGATAACACCAAGTGCAACCGGGTAATTCGGATATTTCATATTAGCAAGCATGTAATGGATGCCGGGGTTTTCTTCGTGTGAATCATGTACAAGAATATCCTTAATTGTGATCCCGTTATCACCTATCCTGACAACCTTAAGCTTAAGACCCTCGAGGATAAGACCTTTGTCGTTATCTTTTCCAAAGATCATTGGTTCACCATGTTTAAGGATGATGGTCCTGTCGTCTCTGACATCCTTTGCCGCTATAGTATCGTGAATGCCATCATTAAAGATGACACAGTTCTGAAGAGCTTCGATTACCGATGTTCCTTTATGTTTTGCAGCTTCAGCATATATCTGTGTCGACAGCGCAATATTTGTATCTATTGTGCGGGCAAAAAACCTTCCCTTTGCTCCTATAACAAGCTCACCGACGGAAAATGGTTCCTCAACAGTACCATAAGGGCTTGTTTTTGTGACTATACCTTTTGCCGATGTGGGTGAATACTGCCCCTTGGTAAGCCCGTATATCTCATTGTTAAACAGGATAATATTAAGATCAATATTTCTCCTGACAACATGGATAAAATGATTACCACCAATAGCAAGTGCATCACCATCACCGGTCATTTGCCAGACCGACAATTCGGGATTGGCCACCTTGACACCTGAGGCAATAGCGGATGCTCTGCCGTGGATTCCATGAAAACCATACGTATCCATGTAATAAGGGAACCTTGATGAACATCCTATTCCTGAGATGAAGGCAAATTTCTCTTTGGGAATTCCCAGCTCTGCAAGTGCTTTCTGTACTGCGCTGAGTATCGCATGGTCACCGCATCCCGGGCACCACCTTACTTCCTGATCACTTTTGAAATCCTTTGGAATATATTTCGTTAATTTAAGATCATCCATTTTATTTTTCCTCCAGCAATTTGATACACTTTTCTTTAATGTCTGTTACAGTAAAAGGCAGTCCCTGAACCTTGTTTATCTGGTGATAATTGAATTCCTGGTGTTTCATTCTCAGGTAATCAGCAAATTGTCCAAGGTTGAGTTCACAAACGACAATTTTTTTGAATCTTTTAAATACATCAGCTGTATTTTTCGGCAACGGATTAATATAGTTGAAACTTGCAAGGCTTACCTTATATCCTTCTTCCTGCAGTTCTCTCACAGCTGTGATAAGGTAACCGTATGAACCACCCCATCCAACGAGCAACAAATCTCCCGATGCGGCTCCCTGTGGTACGAGATCAGGTATCTCATCAGCAACACGTGCAATCTTTTCGGCTCTCACTTTAACCATGTATTCATGGTTTTCAGGGATATACGAAACGGTTCCCCTGGTTGTCTTTTCCA
>DATFLA010000377.1:0-8214 GCA_035268305.1 Bacteroidales bacterium
ATAAATTTGCAGCTGTACTGGGGCTTACAGATTACTATTTCCCAATGATTGAGGATATTTTTGATTCTTATGGTCTTCCTGCCGAGTTGAAATTTATGGCAGTGATCGAATCGGCTCTTAATCCGAATGCTGTAAACAGGAGGTCGGGCGCTACCGGCCTCTGGCAGTTCATGTACAGTACAGGGAGGATGTACGGACTGACAATAAACTCGGTGATTGATGAAAGACGCGATCCTGTCAAATCAACTCATGCTGCCGCCAGGTATATTAAGGACCTGTATAAGTTATATCACGACTGGATACTTGTTATTGCTGCATATAACTGCGGTCCGGGTAATGTTAACAAAGCTATCAGACGCTCCGGAAACAAAAAGGACTACTGGGAGATATTTTACAGGCTGCCCAGAGAGACAAGAGGCTATATACCGCAGTATGTAGCTGCTGCCTATGCTGTTAACTATTATGCAGAACATAATATAGAACCATTGCCACTTAATATACCTGTGGCCACCGACACAATAATGATACATAAGGATATCCACCTGGAACAGATATCAGGTGTGATGGGCATCCCTCTTGGTGAGCTCCGTGCTCTTAATCCCCAGTACAGAACGGGCCTTATCCCGGGTTCTTCAAAACCACTGGCTCTTACGCTTCCTATGAACCATCTGAGCGACTTCATTGATCTCAGCGATACAATCAGAAATTATAAACCGGATGTTTACCTGAATAAGAATAATGTGATCCCTGACCCTTCAAGATCAACATACAGACCGGCAAATGTAAAGGGTAAAACAAAAATGTTATATACCGTAAAGGATGGTGATAACCTCGGATATATTGCCGAATGGTATAAGGTAGGACTATCACAGTTAAGATACTGGAACGGTATCTACAGGAATACAATACGGGTAGGACAGAAACTTGTTATTTACATTGATCCTACGGAGGCTGCATATTTCTCAAAGGTAAACGGTATGTCATTTGAGGAGAAGCAGGCAATGTTGGGAAAACCTGCCACAAGAACATCAGCTCCCGTTCCTGACATATCGGACGATGGTGACTATATTACATATACAGTCCGCTATGGAGATACCATATGGGATATTGTGAAGATGTTCGATGATGTCACCACTACAGATGTTCTTAATTTGAACAAAATTTCAGACCCGGGAAAGATACAGGTTGGGCAGAAGCTGAAAATAAAGAAAAAGAGCTGATTCTTTTCTAAAACTATATATGCGCCCTTTAAGATCATTTCTTTTATTGCTGATCTTTCTTATATGTTTTACCGGTTTTCATTATTTCCTTCCGGCAAGTCAATTCTTTCCTCCTGTCCGGGAATTTATACCGGCCGGTCTGCTGACATCCTTATTTCCCGGTGAAACAGATACAATTACCGGGGGAAACCCTCTAATTGATACTCTTTCAATTCCTTATGGTACACCGTTACTGAAGCCTGATTCTCTTTCAGGGAGTCATTTAACAAATGATCCCCTGCGACGATTCATGGATTCTCTCGATTATTCCGACAGGCAGGTCAGGGTGATGTATTATGGTGATTCCCAGCTGGAGGGTGACCGTATCACATCCTATCTGAGGAGTATCCTGCGGAAATATGATCCGGGAACAGGTCCCGGATTATTCCTCCCTCTTATGCCGGTGATGTATACAAGCAGTATATGGATCAAATCATCATCCAACTGGAAAAGGTACAACTACCTGTCGTACGAGGAAGGCAGGATATCGCATAACAGGCTGGGACCTTTTATGACTATTTGCCGCTATCTGCCGGAAGACAGGGAAACACAGGAGCCGGTAAAGGCAACTGTAAGGATACGACCCTCTTATGTGGCTGACAGTTCTGCTGTGATATTTGATGTCCTCAGGATCTTCTATGGAAATACTAAAGGGAGGGTCAGTGTTAAGGTGAGTGGTGACGGCGACATTTTATTATCTGATACTCTGAAGAGAGGTGAAGGCTTTAACGAACTCTCATGTAATCTTTACAGGGCCGGAGATGTGACAATTGAATTTACAGGAAGGATCAGTCCCGATATTTACGGATTGAGCATTGAAAGCAGGAAGGGTTTGGTTATTGATAACATTCCCCAGCGCGGAAGTGCAGGACTGGAATTTACAATGGTCGACAGCAGTAATCTTGGCAAGGCACTTCGGACTTTGTCTCCCGACCTTATTATAATGCAATACGGACTTAATATAGTAAAGAATATAAGAAACAGTTATTCCTATTATGAGAGAGGATTAAAACGTCAGATTACACTTTTAAAGGAGATATGTCCTTCAGCAGGTATTATAGTGGCAGGATTAACTGATATGGCTGAGCGTGAAGGAGACAGTATACAATCGTATCCGAATATACCACTTATCATAAATGCCCAGAGAAAGGCTGCATTGTCAGAAGGAGTTGTCTTCTGGGATGCTTATAAGGCTATGGGCGGACAGTCGTCAATCGTGAGATGGTCGGAGAGGTCTCCTCCCCTGGCCCAGAAAGACTATATACACCTGACCTATCAGGGCGCAGATACACTATCAAAAATAATGGCTGAATCGCTTTTCCTGCCACAGGAAAAAGATACATCAGTACGGGTAAAACCACCTGTTGCGCCGGATACTGTTGTTACCCAGGAACAATATACTGTTCCCGTTCCCGAGGAAAATGAGAAAAAAGCCGGTATCTGCAGGGTACTTTTATCATATTTTTCCAGGTACGACCAGAACCGACCGATGATATTTACTACTCCTGCATTCTGGCTGTTCTTTCTTTTTGTGCTTGCCGGTTACAGTATAGTATTCAAAAAGAAGTTCCTGAGAAATGTGTACCTTTTCCTTATAAGTCTTTTCTTTTATTACAAATCGGGCGGATTATTTCTTTCCCTGCTTATCCTTGTTACACTTACTGACTATATCTGCGGCTTACTTATTTATGGTTCTCAAAAGCGTTTAGCACGCAGATTTTTTGTTTTTATAAGTATTATAACAAACCTGGGCTTGCTGGCTTATTTCAAGTATACAGGCTTTTTCATCAATACTGTTAACGGGCTGCTTGGTACCAGTTTTAAAGCTTATGATTTCCTGGCTGCATTTTCAAACGCTCACCTGGGTACCTCATTCAATGTTGAAAATATCCTCCTGCCAGTGGGTATCTCATTCTTCACATTCCAGTCGTTAAGCTATATATTTGATGTCTACAGAAAAAAGGTTGAACCTGTCAGGAACATTATCGACTTCGGATTTTATGTTTCTTTCTTTCCTCAGCTTGTTGCCGGACCAATTGTAAGGGCTTCGGAATTTATCCCCCAGCTGTATGAGGATTTCCACCTTTCAAAAAGAGAATTCGGTCATGCACTGTTTCTTATTTCCAAAGGATTGATAAAGAAGATTATAATATCCGATTTCATAGCCATTAATTTTATCGACAGGGTTTTTGATGCTCCTTCTGTATATTCCGGTTTTGAAAACCTGATGGCTATTTACGGGTATGGTCTCCAGATATACTGCGATTTTTCAGGCTATACCGATATTGCCATCGGTCTTGGCCTGATACTCGGTTTCAGGCTTCCGGTGAATTTCAACTCACCATATAAATCATCCAGTGTAAGTGAATTCTGGAAGAGATGGCATATCTCTCTTTCTCGCTGGTTGAAGGATTATCTTTATATCCCCCTCGGCGGTAACAGGAAGGGGAAACTGCGAACACATTTTAACCTGATGATGACAATGTTGCTTGGTGGTCTGTGGCATGGTGCCGATATACGGTTCATTATATGGGGTGGTTTGCACGGGGCAGGACTTGTTGTTAACAAAATATGGCAGAGTATCTTCAGGGGGAAGGGTAAAGGTAGTTTTTTGCTGAAGATGCTGTCTGTCTTCATTACATTCCAGTTTGTGAATTTTGCCTGGGTCTTTTTCCGGGCACGCGATATGACAAGTGTTCGTATTATGTTCAGGCAGATAACAGAGAGCTTTTCGCCCGGTTCGTATATGACAGTGATACCGGCATACAGCAGTGTATTTATTCTCATTCTTGCCGGTTATGCCATTCACTTTCTCCCGGAAAAAATTAAAGAGTCCTACAGGGGACTATTTATCAATATGCCATTACTGTTTCAGCTGGCAGTAATTATGATTGTAGCTGTTATGCTTTACCAGATGCGGACAATATCGGTCATGCCTTTCATATATTTCAGGTTTTAAGAACAGGACCGCAGGACCTTATTCCCTACAAATAAACGCTGCTATTATTTTTCATAGTAATGAAGGGAGAGACAGCCCGGTTATAAATACCCTGTACATAGGCAATGGCCATGCCGTAATTTGTAACCGGTACACCTGCCTTCACAGCGGGCTGCAGCCTGTTATAAAGCTGTTTCCTTGTTATCATACAACCTCCGCATTGTATTACAAGTGAATAATCCGTAACAGGACGAGGGAGTGCATCAAGTCCGGCAACAACATCATATTCAATGCTTTTGCCGGTGAAGTTGTTTATCCACCTGGGTATCTTTGTCCTTCCGATATCGTCGCATGACACGTGGTGTGTACATGACTCCAACAGCAGAACCCTGTCGCCATCCTTAAGTTTGGAGATATAAGGAGTACCTTTTATATAGTTGTCGAAATCGCCTTTGAACCTTGCCAGCATGATACTGAAACTGGTCAGTGGTATATCGTCGGGTACAGATGCATCAGCTTTCACAAAGACCTGTGAGTCTGTTACAGCCAGTGCCGGTCTAACACCTGTTTTTTTAAGGAAGGCATCCACCTCTTTCTCCTTCAGGATAATTGCTACCGCATCATTGTCGAGGATGTCCCTTATAGCCTGTACCTGCGGGAGGATTAAACGTCCGGCAGGAGCTTCAACATCAATTGGGGTGATAAGAAGCACTATATCTCCGTATTTAATAAGATCACCAAGAAGGGTCGGCGTTTTCCATGAATGTTCAGGAATGGTATCCTTTATTAGTTTTATAAGATCTTCAAAGTTACGTTTGTCTTTAGCTGAGAAGCTGAAAGGGACCACGCCTGTTTTTAGTCGTACCTCCGTGTTGAATGCAGAGTTCTGATCTTCGAGGTCCGTCTTGTTATGAACAATTATAAACGGTACATCCTTTTCCCTGAAAGCTGAAACCAAATTATCCTCACAGGTATCCCATTTATTGTGGGCAACTACAAGGATACCAAGGTCAACCTCACCAAGTGTTTTCAGTGTCCGTTCAATTCTTTTTTCCCCGAGTTCCCCGCTGTCGTCTATACCTGCCGTATCAACAAGTATTACAGGGCCAAAGCCGGTTATCTCATATGATCTCCTTACGGGGTCGGTTGTTGTACCTGCATGGTTGGAAACGATAGCCGTTTCCTGTCCTGTAAGGCAGTTGATAATGCTGCTCTTACCGTTGTTGCGACGACCATAGATCCCGATATGTGGTTTTGCTTCCCTGCCTTTACTCATGATAAAACAAATAAAAGGCAAAGGTAATGATTTTCGAAACAGTATCATCCCGGAGTAATTCTCGATATCAATTAAAAGCAGGACTTAAAGGATAATCTTTTAATTCGGCAGAGGCCATATTATTTTCAGATCTCTTCAAGAGAGAATCCCAGTCTGAGAAGGTTGCCTGGTTCCAGTATCTCCTTTAGCTTATTGTCGTCTATAATTTTAAGGATGGCATTTGCGTCGAAAATGTCGATATTATTCTTCTTCATGAGGATTGCCAGGTCAGTGGCTTTATTGTAACCAATATAGGGGATAAGTGCTGTTGTAACTGAAGGGCTGTACATCAGTGTCTTATACCCGGCAGATTCGTTTATTTTTATCCCGGTCAGAAGGTTGTTGAGCAGTGTTTTGTCCGCAGAAATTAGCAGTTTAAGACTTTCTATCAGTGCACAGCCTACTGCCGGCAGGTATGCATTAAGCTCCAGGGCTCCCTGTCCGCTCAATGAACTGATAAGCTGATCGTTGGTGTATATTTTATGAGCAGCTGTTATTACATATTCCGGTATTACAGGATTTATTTTACCCGGCATAATTGAACTTCCTTTTTGCTTTTCCGGTATGCTTAATGTCTTGTCACTTGCTATATCGGAGGATAGAAGGCGTATGTCGGATACCATTTTTTCGAGGTTAACGGCATGTGCCTTAAGGGTGGCATGTATCTCAACCCATTTATCAAGATTAGCTGTAGTATCAGGAATGTTTTCGCTGTGAGCAAGAGGGAGTCCTGTAAGCTGTCGCAGCTCCGGAACCACCTCCATTATAAAATATCTTGGTATGGAAAGTCCTGTCCCGGTAGCTCCTCCCCCGAGGTTAACCTGCTTGATTCGTTCGGAACATTTTGACACCCTCCACCAGTCGCGCGAAAGGGCTTCATTATATGTACTGAAAAGTATCCCGAATGAAGAAGGTACTGCCTCCTGCATCTGTGTGTAGCCAATCCTCAGTTTATCTCTTGTGCCTTTTTCAATTTTCTCTGTTTCCTGCCTCAGGGAATTTATCTTTTCTTCAAGATCCTGTAATAATCTCATAACAGCCACGGTAAGGGCTGTTGGTATTACATCATTTGTCGATTGGTAAATATTTGCATGTTCGAATGGATCTATGAAGGAATAATCGCCGCATTTATGTCCTGTTTCAAGTAATGCAGCGTTCGTAATAATCTCGTTAACATTCATATTTATACTTGTACCGGCACCACCCTGTACGGAGGGTATAATAAAATCAGTGAAATACTTTCCTTCGGCCACAGAGGAGGCGGCAGAACAGAGAGCATCAAGAATGTTATCGTTTATTATTTTAACAGGAATCTCCTTCCCGTATTTACCTGTGGCGGCATTACGGAACTTCCTGTATGTGTTGTAACAGGCAAGCTTTGTTAAGCCTGTAGCCCTGTACCATTCAACAGGAAAGGCTGATCTGTCCGGGAAATTATCCCTGGCTCTTGCAGCATTGATGCCGTATAAAGCTTCAGACGGTATCTTTTTTTCTCCCAGGGTGTCCTTTTCAATACGATGCATAAGTCCTATTTTTCCGGTGATTGAACTGTCTTAAAGCTGCTTTGGTTACATATAGTCTTTACCGATGTTTTTTCTGCTGAAAATGCTGTTCTTCATCACCGGCATGTGGCTTCACGATTCTTCGGAAACCGGTTTAGCATAGGCAGTGACATCCTTACCGGTGATTTCTGTCTGGCATAATATTATTAGTCTTTCCAGGACATTCCTGAATTCCCTTATATTACCTGTCCATTTAATCTTTTGCAGCTCACTGATGGCATCCTCGGTGATATTTTTTTTGCTCATCCCGTATTCGCTGCATATCAATGAGTTAAAATGATTGGCAAGAACAGGAATATCATCAGTCCTTTCATTTAAAGTAGGAACATGAATCAGAATTACGCTGAGGCGATGATACAGGTCCTCCCTGAATGTATTCTTTTCAATCTCGTTTTTAATGTTCTTGTTGGTGGCAGCTATTACTCTCACATTAACATGAATATCCTTGTCGGACCCAACCCTAGATATCTTGTTTTCCTGCAGGGCGCGCAGCACCTTGGCCTGTGCAGAAAGGCTCATGTCGCCTATCTCATCGAGGAAGAGTGTCCCTCCATTAGCCTGTTCAAACTTACCAATGCGTTGTTTTATTGCTGATGTAAATGATCCTTTTTCGTGTCCGAAAAGTTCACTCTCAATCAGCTCGGAAGGTATAGCGGCACAGTTAACTTCAATAAAGGGTCCCCTTGCTCTTGTACTCTTCTCATGTATCTGGTGGGCAACAAGCTCTTTACCGGTGCCGTTGGCTCCTGTAATCAGGACCCTGGCTTCGGTAGGCGCAACCTTGTCTATCATATCCCTGACCTTCTCCACAGGCTCTGATTTACCCACTATCTCGTACATCTTACTGACCTTGTTTTTAAGTACCTGTGTCTGGGTTATCAGTGTCGACTTGTCCATGGCATTACGGATTGTAATAAGCAGCCTGTTAAGGTCAAGTGGTTTTTCAAGGAAGTCAAAGGCACCTTTTTTAATAGCCTCAACAGCTGTATCAATATTACCATGCCCTGAGATCATAATTACAGGGATATCTTTTGTTGTCTCCTCTATCTTTTCAAGCACTTCGATACCGTCCATTTTTGCCATTTTAATATCGCACAGAACAATATCATAAGCATTGGAGGAAAACATTTCAATTCCTGT
>DATFLA010000378.1:0-7657 GCA_035268305.1 Bacteroidales bacterium
GTCACTGCTCGCTGAATTTAAAGAGAGTAACCTTCTGAGAGGTGCGGCTGACAGCGGATCAGGAGAATCGCCGGTTTCACTGAAATAATGAAGAGGTAATGAATTAATCCTGACCTGTTTCATGTGATTTTCAATACTTTACCAGGTGCTAAAATAACCTGGCTTTACAGATCATTCCCATTTTCAGACCGTTTTTGCACGCCGGATATAACCGGCCGGACATAATTACAGGCACTAAACCAAATAAAATCAATATGGGCAGATCACAGGAGAGTTTCGGGAAAAAAGATAACATTCTTGAACCCGTCATCGAACAGGATATCGTTACTTTTTATGAAATGAAAGGGCCCGGAGGTGTTTCCGCAATAAACGTGAAGATCTTCACTGAAGAGATAATAGCATGAATACAGGAACGGCTTACCCCGGATGATGACAGGATAATTTAACCAAAATATAATTTATAACATCGAAGTACCCCTTATTAACAAATGCCGGCAATACTCAATGAACAAACCTTACAGATAAAATACCTATCTTTGAATTGTGGTTAATGAAACGGATCAAACAGGTATTTTTTTCACTTTAAATATATGCACCTGCGTTCTTTTAATCCGGTAAAAAAAGTCAGTCATTCACATGGATATCCTTCAGTGATCATTTTGGGTTAATATTCTTTTTAAAAAGCATTCATTTTTAAAGCTCTTCACCCTGAAGTTATATACAAAATTAATAAGTATAATTCCAATGCGCAATTGCAGCTTCCATATAAAGCCAGGCCTGTCAATATTTATGAAAATGCTGTATGGAATTATCCCTTTATCTCTGTTACCTTTTTCTTTAAATGGACAAAAAATGTCTTTCATACACGATAATCTGAAACGAACCCTTTGGATGTTTATCCCCTCTGACATTAAACAGAATGAACAGTTGCCGATGGTTATTGCATTGCATGGACGGGGAGGAAACGGGAAAAGTATGTTATTACTTACACGAAAAGGATTTAACAGGCTTTCAAAAAGGGATCGGTTCATAGTCGTTTATCCATCCGGTATAGATCTGAACTGGAATGACGGAAGGATGGATGAAGAAGCAAATGATCGTGCACACAGGGAAAATATAGACGATGTGGGTTTCATATCTGCCTTAATTGATACAATGATCAGGCATTACAACGCGGACCCCGGAAGGGTCTATGTAACAGGCATATCAAACGGGGCAATAATGTCATATCGCCTGGCTTGCGAGTTATCTGACAGGATAGCGGCTATTGCCCCTGTTGACGGGAATATGCCATGTCACCTATTCCCGGAATGTTCTCCTTCAAAACCCGTCTCCGTATTGGCCATCAACAGTACTGATGATCCGCTGGTGCCATACAATGGAGGTGAAATACATGGAGGTATACGCAGGATAAACCTGGGTAAAGTATTGTCTGCAGAAGAGTCTGTAATGTTCTGGGTAAAACATGACTCATGCTCTCTGCCACCGGTAATAACAGATGAGCCTGACCGGGATCCGGAAGACGGCACCCGCGTCAGGAAAATGCTTTACCCCAATGGGGTTGAAGGGACAGAAGTGATCCTTTATAAAATAGAAGGCGGAGGTCATACATGGCCTGGCGGAATTCAATATCTGCCTGTCCTCTTAATAGGAAAAACAAGCTGGGATATTGATGCCAATGAAGTCATCTGGGACTTTTTTAAAAAGCACTCCAGGCAGTAGTCTGATCAGAAAATATTATGTGGAAACGTTATCCGGATCTGATATTATAAGAAAAACCTGCTTTCAAAAAGCAAGTGGACCTACTGCGATTTTATCAGCCTTTTTAATGCTTGTTATATGAAAAGCAATGTCAATAATATCAAGTCATTTCAGGACATCGGCTGGCTGAAGCTTGATAATGCAGCTAATCTCTTTCCTGCTATCTCTTCCAACGACCTGACTTCAGTTTTCAGGATCACCGCATCACTGAAAACACCGGTCCGGTATTCGGTACTCCGGGAAGCTGTTGAGATCACTTCAAAACGATTCTCATATTTCAGTGTCTCACTGGGTAGCGGCCTGTTCTGGCATTTCCTTGAGTATAATAACCAAATGCCACGTATCCAGATTGAGGAAAAAGTCCCCTGTACAGCCTTCGCTTTCAAAAGGAAAAACGAACCACTTTACAGGATCCTGGCAAAAGGCTCAAGGATTTCAGTTGAGTTCATTCATATACTTACCGATGGAGGAGGTGCATTGGAATATCTTAAGTCGCTTTTATACACATACCTTACTCTTACCGGCATCAGAATAAACTCACCAGGAGATATAATACTCCCCGATACCCCGGTTTCAGAAGAAGAACTACAGGACAGTTATAATAAGTTCTTTCGCAAGATGCCACCCCCGGCAAAACTGGTCAGGGCCTGGCACCTGCCATTTAAACTTGATGAGAGACCAAGACTTAAAGTCATTCGGGCTGAAATAAATGTGGATCAGATTCGCGAAACAGCAAAAAAATACAATGTGTCAATAACTGAATATCTAATTTCAGTTTACCTTTTTTCTCTCCAGAAAATTTATATCTCGGTAAAGAGTAAAAAACAAAAATACAGAGTCCTCAGAATTGAGGTCCCCATAAACCTTAGAAACAAGTTCAAGAGCAGGACAATGCGCAATTTTTCACTCTTTATGTTGCCAGAAATCGATATGAGGCTTGGCACTTACACTTTCGAGGAAATTGTTTTGTCCGTTCATCACCAGTTAATGTTGAGTTCCGATACTAAACAAATATCCAGATTCCTTTCATCCAACGTGAGTTATGAAAAATTGCTCTTTGTAAGAATATTGCCTTTATTCATAAAAAAACTGGCTATAACAGCCATCTTCAGAAATCTTGCGTCAAAACGATGGACTGGACTGATTACTAATCTCGGACTTATTACACTGCCCCAAGAAATGGAAGAAATGATTGAATATTTTGAGCTGATTCCACCTCCGCCCAATTTAAAATTAAAAGTTGGCAGTGCCATAATATCATTTAAAAACAAACTGAGGATCACTTTCTGTAACATCACCCTGTCGAATGAACTGGAAAGACTTATTTTAAAACATCTTTCAGATTCAGGAATACATGTTAAAATATTGAATAACAAATAAAACATTGAGTTATGACTATCTGTGGTAATTGTGGAGTTGAACTGGATGAAGGATTGACTATCTGCCCTCTCTGCGGGAAATACCAGGGAGACAACAGCGATCATGAACCTTCTTCAGTTAACTATCCTTCTGACATAATTCTTCTTCACAGGAAAGAGAACAGAAAGTACATGTGGGAACTGGCAGGTATAATAGCATTTTCAGCAATTGCAGTTTGCACTATTGTTGATCTTGTTATTGGAAAAAGACTTAGCTGGTCACTTTTTTCCGATGTAATAATACTTGCTTCCTGGGTAATTCTTACCCTTTCCCTCTACGCAGGAAAAAGGTCTTTGATTATTGCCCCGGGCCTTCTGCTGACAATACTTGCCACCCTCTTTGTCATTAGTAGCATAACAAAAGGGATAAAGTGGTTCTTCCCGGTCGGACTTCCCCTTACCGTAACACTTTTCCTTGCAGTAGGTACTGTCATTGCTATTTATAAGTCAGCAAATCATAAGGGCCTTAATATCATTGCATCGGCATTTATTGTCCTGTCAGGATTCTGTATTGTGACCGAGATGATACTCGACCATTACTTCAACGGTTTCATTGATCTTCGCTGGTCGCTGATAACATCTATTTCAATATTTCCTGTTGCACTTTTATTATTCTTCTTTCATTACCGCATGAAAAAAGGTAACAGGCTTGACAGTTTTTTTCATATCTGATCTGCTAATATGAACATACTCAGACTCAAAGCTGCCATAGGTTAGTTAAACGATCAGAATGGCAACTCAAACCCGAAAACCCTGCACAGAATTGCATCATTACTCAATTTTGAAAACTGCAGCGGAAACAGCAGGTAATTTTACCATATCAGTCTTTTTACCCGGTTTGTAGCTGCATTTCCCCGAGGTACCAAAAACATATTTGACATTAACCGCATCCATGGAGCTCAACTCAGCCCTGACATTCTTACCTGACGGATTAATGGCTATAATATATTTATCGTTGCCGCTGCTTCTCATGTAAACCATCGGATAAGGTTTATTTACATCGCTCACCAGTTTCCAGTCACCATCATTACCCAGAGCAGGCGAAGATTCTCTAAGAGCAAGGAGCCCGCGCACATAATTAAGAAGTGAATTAGGATCCTTATCCTCTTTTGCAACTGTAGGCCGGTTGGGATCCGGATCCTCGGGTATATACAGTTTATTGGCAGGAGCAGTTGAGAAACCGGCATTTTTACTGTCATCCCATTGCATCGGAGTACGGCTGCCTGAACGGAAAAAGCTGCCTTCAACATCAGGAGATTTCGGAATATATTTCATCCCAATCTCATCACCGTAGTAAATGAAGGGCACACCGGGCAGTGTAAGAAAAAAGGTCATTGCCACCTTTAGTTCATTCCCGTTGCGTGATGAATCAGCTATCCTGGGATTATCGTGATTACCGGTCGGTACTGAGATATATCCCTTGTTAACAGTATTTTTATACTGATCTTCAAAACTCTTGTACCAGGAAATAATGCTTCCCTCCCCTGCTTTATCAAAATATACCTTCACAGGTTCCGGATTTCTGAATGAACGCGACTGAAACAGATTGCCCGGCAACAGGAAGTCTATGTCGAAACCTCCCTCTATTGACTGTTTCGGGTCAAACCACTCAGCTATCAATACCCCCTGAGGAAACTTCTGCACAAACCATGCATTCAGCTTCTTCCATAGCGCAATAGTAGCAGACTTATCAGGATCATCCTTTATCAGGCTGGCTGCCATATCGACACGGAAACCATCGACTCCCTTTTCCATCCAGAAGGTAATAATGTTCTTCAGCTCACGTACCACTGCCTGTGGTCCTGGGGCATCAACAGGCTGTTCCCAGGGATGGTCCGGGTTGGGATGGGCATACCCGTAATTAAGGGCAGGCTGACTGTCGAAGAAATTCTTGATGTAATATTTTGCCCTCGGGGCATCCGCCTCCACAAATCGCGAAGCATCCTGCCGGCTCAGGTCCGATGGCTTTTTATCAGCCCAGATATAGTAATTGCTGTAACGCAGGTTGACATCAGCTTCCTTAGACTGAATAAACCACGGACTCTGATCGGAAGAATGACCGGCAACAAGATCTAGAACAACATGCATACCCCTGTCATGGGCTTCCTTCACAAAATTAACCAGCCCGGTGTTTGTGCCAAAACGCGGATCAACCATATAGTAATCGATCACATCATAACCACCATCCTTAAAAGCTGATCTGAATACAGGGTTCAGCCATACGGCATTCACCCCTATTGATTTAATATAACCGAGCCGCGATTCAATACCCCTGATATCACCGATGCCATTACCGTCATTGTCCTGGAAGGAACTGGGATAGACCTGGTAAAAAACGGCATCCCTGAGCCATTGAGGATGTTTTTGAGCTGTTATTGAGACACATATCATCAAAATAACAAGGAAAGTAAATATCTTCTTCATTTTCATACTATTTTTTTGGATTCCCATAATATCATTTTGGATTAGGCTCTCTAATGTAGCCATAATTACAAAAAACGTAAAACCATTCATCCGGAAAAATAAATGCTGTTAACATGATTTAAAAAAATACTCTTCATTTTCCCTTTATACCAATGTGGCCGGATAATAAAAGATCATAATAAACCCCTCAGGTAGTCTTTTAATGATCAACCGGCTTTACATAATCAAATATCTCCTCTATGATCTCCAGTCCGACTACCCTGCCGGTATCGTTGTATATCTCTTTTCCCGTATTGTCAGACAATCGGAGATTAACCACTGAATCGGCGCTTTCCTTTATCCCGCGCGACATCTCTCCTGCCACAGGAGCCTTAAGATCACAAAATGAATTCTTTATTACCTGCACAGTCAGGGCAAAAGCATGATTTTGTGTTTTGATAACCATCTCTTCCGCATTATTTCGCACAATGGAAAATGTGGACTTATTGTAGGTGGCAAAGATGTAAAACCTGTTTTGCAGATGGAGGAAGGAGATCAGCCCAATGAAGAATTTTCCCATCCAGGGTATCTTGGCTATTGACATCATGAAAGAGCATGACCAGTCTTCAAAAACATTGCTCTGTATCCAGATCCAGGCCTCCGGGAATGATGTTCCCCAGTCCTTCTCAATATATCCTTTCCCTCCATCGAAATTAAAAACTTCCCCGTTGTATAAAACCTCACCGGTCAGGTCATGACTAACGGAGACAACACCATGGTTGCATTCCATAAAAGGAACAAATGAATACCATCCCATTATACCTGGCGACAGAAGTGAAGAAGGATATTTTACCAGGTTGCTGAATTCTGCTTCACCCTGAAGTCGTATGTCATCACCTGAAATTTCGAGTTTTATTCCTTTCTCTGTAAATTCTGAATCACCTACTTTTAAATAGAAGTTACGGCTGTCCCATTTAAAACTGTTATATGGATATCTTAGGTAATGTGTTTCCCCTCTTGCTCCATTCATGACCTGTATAAATGAATGAGGATCACTCCGGGCAAGAGATATCCCCGGGATGATTGAAATTGCAGTACCAAGATCGGGTATAATATGCTTGAAGTACCATCCTTCAAAATAGCTCTTCTTCCTCAAATTGCCCTGGAAAAGAGACGGGTTATACAGCTTTCTTAGCATTGGCAAAATTGTTTTTCATAATAAACAATGGCAGAGGACATAATGTTGAAAAAGATCTAACCACGCAGTTAACAAGGAGTTTTTAATTTAACCACGGAGTAACACGGAGTTGACACGGAGTTATTATTTTTAACCACGGAGTTACACGGAGTATTAAAGTCTATTATAATCAACATTATACCACATTTTTGAAAAAATAATAGTAAATTTATATAGTCTCGCAAAAAAATACATATTATGCCTTTACTACATGAAGATTTAACTGGTTTAATTTTGAATTGTGCCTATAAAGTACATAGTGCTTTAGGTCCGGGACTCCTGGAGTCAGCTTACGAAGAATGTCTTTTTTATGAACTGAAAAAAAATGGTTTTGCAGTTATGAAACAAAAACCAATGCCTTTGATTTATGATGATAATAAACTTGACATTGGCTATAGAATAGATTTGTTTGTCGAAGACAAAGTTATAATCGAAATAAAATCTGTCGATGCTTTAAATCCTGTCCATTTTGCGCAGATAATGACCTACATGAAATTAGCTGCTTGCAGGATAGGATTTCTCATAAATTTTAATGTTAAGTCTTTGAAGAATGGAATCGAAAGGCTTATCATTTAGCAATCATAAGCCTGGAAGTTAACAGTTTACACATAAAATTTCACAGGCTCCATAATTCTTATCCTACTCCGTGTTAACCCCGTGGTACTCCGTGGTTTACCAATCATCCCACTCCGTGTTAACCCCGTGGTACTCCGTGGTTTACCAATCATCCCACTCCGTGTTAACCCCGTGGTACTCCGTGGTTTACCAATTATCCCACTCCGTGTTAACTCCGTGTGACTCCGTGGTTTACCAATTATCCCACTCCGTGTTAACTCCG
>DATFLA010000379.1:0-2598 GCA_035268305.1 Bacteroidales bacterium
ACGGCTATAACTGCAAAAATAAGTGCATCAACCCACTCAATAAAAGCACTGTTTTTCCCATTACGCTTTTTCCAAAATGTCCAGTTGACCTTCTCGGTAATATACATATCAAAAATTACAGCCAGTCCGAGCAACAGCCAGTAATTGCCTATCCATATAACCACCAGAATATAAATTATTGCAGCGATGGCAAACCTGATATTCTTCCTAGTAAATAGTTGATCCATAATTATGTTGTTTAAATAGAATCGGTAAAAGTAAAAATAATAATCAAAATCCCATCACTTCTTTCATTGTGAACACACCCTTCCTGTTGTGTATGTATTCAGCCGCAAGTACCGCCCCCAATGCAAATCCCTTTCTGTTTTTAGCTTCATGTTTAAGTGTAATTGAATCAATTTCCGAATCCCACTTAACTATATGAGTGCCCGGGACAGATCCCTCCCTTATTGATTTAACGGGGATCCTGTCATCGAAGGATTTATCGGCCGGTGACCAGCCGTTATAGCGGGAATGATTTTCCGTAATTCCTTCTGACAGGCTTATTGCTGTCCCGCTGGGAGCATCCAGCTTCTTAATATGATGAATTTCCTCCAATGATACATTATAAGAACTATATCTTTCCATCTGCCTGGCCAGTTGCTCATTAAGCATAAAGAACAGGTTAACACCAATACTGTAGTTGGATGCATATATGAATGCTGTATCATTTTTTCTGCAGGCTGCAACTGCTTCATCATATCTGTCGAGCCAGCCCGTCGAACCGGTAACCACTGGTACCCCGTTGTTCAGGCAGGTCATGATATTACCAAAAGCTGATGCCGGAGATGTAAATTCGAATGCTATGTCTATTTTTTCCAGATTATCCCTGTTCAGTTCCGGGATGTTATCCTGATCGATTATTAGCCCTGTGACATGCCCCTTTTCTTTGGCTATGGCTTCTATCTCATGACCCATTTTCCCATAGCCGATTAATGCAATTACCATATCTTAAATTAGTTTCTGCGAAAATACCTGTTTCGCTTTATCATTTAAAATTATTAATCAAAAAATAAAAAAAATATTGCCACTGAACCGGATTAAAGACGTTTGAGGTTGCTTCATAGCATTATCAGGATAATGATTATACAAATATTATTCCATATATTGCCGTGAATAAAAATATTTTTCAATGAAGAAACTAATAATCTCATTAACAATACTAATAACAATGATCAGCAGCTCATGCAAACAAGGTGAAAAGGCTGACCTTGTAATTATCAACGGCAGTCTTCTTACTATTGATAAAGATCATCCGTCAGCTTCTGCACTTGCTGTAAAAGGTGAAAGGATTATAGCAGTCGGTAACACCAAAGAAATATCGGAAATGATACAAAAAGGGGTAACCGAAGTGATCGATGCAAAAGGAAGACTAGTCCTGCCGGGTTTTAATGATGCCCATGTCCATTTCGGACCGCTTGATCCGGATTATATTGAACTGAGATATACTACCGACCCTTCAGTTATAACAAGAAAAGTAAAGGAGCAGGTAGCCAAATCTGTTCTAGGGCAGCTTATAAAAGGCGGTCACTGGGAGCATGAAATGTTTACAGACAAAAAATGGCCTGCAAAGGAGCTTATCGATAAAGTATCTCCGGATAATCCTGTCATGCTTAGCAGGGCAGATGGTCATTCGGTCCTGGTAAATTCTTATATACTTAAAGCCTCATGTATAACAAAGAACACTCCAAACCCTTTCGGGGGTGAAATACAAAAAGACCCTTTAACCGGTGAACCCACAGGTATTTTAAAGGAGAATGCCATGAAGCTGATAAAAACAGGTGAAGTGCATGTGGAAAGAAGTCCCGAAGAAGACAGTGTAAGACTATGGCAAGGATACAGGCTTGCCCTCATGGAAGCCAGGGAAGTGGGTGTTACAAGCGTACAGATACCCGGAAGTGCTGATTTTGATGTTTACACGAAATTAAAGAATGACGGGGAGCTTACATGCAGGGTTGATATTGGTAATTTCCTGACCGACGACACCACATTGCTGAAAAGATATTATAACGAAGAAAAGATTTACCCGCGCGAGAATAACTGGATCAGGTTCGGCTACCTAAAAGCCTTTATGGACGGAACACTGGGATCCGGTACTGCACTTATGTTCAAGCCATTTAATGACAATCCGTCCTCCTCGGGGCTGGCCATGATGTCGTATGAGCAACTTGAGAAAGAGGTTCTGCTGGCCGACAGTATGGGCTTCCAGATTGGTATACATGCCATTGGCGACAAAGCAAACAACTGGGTGCTGAATGCCTACGAAAAAGCGCGTGAAGTGAATGGGAAACGCGATAGCCGTCACAGAGTTGAGCATGCACAGACACTTATGCCTTCAGATATACCAAGGTTCGCACTCCTGGGGGTAATAGCATCAATGCAGCCAACTCATTGCATCTCCGATAAAAAATTCTGTGAAAAACGTATTGGAATAGAAAGATCACGTGGTGCCTATGCCTGGAAGAGCCTTGCCGACACTGGTGCAAAACTTGCCTTCGGAACTGATTACCAGGTTGAACCACTTAATCCAATGGAAGGTCTGTATGCTGCTGTAACACG
>DATFLA010000380.1:0-2440 GCA_035268305.1 Bacteroidales bacterium
AGGATCTTCTCAAATAAAATACCAGTCGATTACGAGACTGCAAAAGTTGCCGGGGACTTCAATCTTGATCCTCTTGTCCCTGCATTAAACGGAGGGGAAGACTATGAACTATTGTTTACAATACCATTGGACATGTACGATAAAGCCGAAAAAATGAGTAATGTGAAAGTAATAGGTCATATTACACCTGCGGAATCGGGTTATTACCTTATAGGTGAAGGCGGATCCGAGATAGAGCTCAGAGCCAGGGGATGGACGGAGGCTGAATAACTATAAGGTTCTATCGGGCACGAATTACACCTCTTTCTGATGTCCTGAAAAAGTTAAGAATATAATCGCGGTCTTCAGAAGGGCTGAATGTACTCTCCACATGAGCGAGAGCTTTTGTGAAATTCATTCCATTCTGGTATATTGTCCTGTATATATTATGTATCTCGTCTATCCTTGTTTTCTCGAAGCCCCTTCGGTTCAGTCCCACTGAATTAAGTCCCATATAGGAAAGAGGTTCCCTGTCGGCCTTGATATAAGGAGGTACGTCGATTCGCACCTTTGATCCTCCACCAATCATAACATGAGCGCCGATATGAGTGAACTGATGTACCAGGGTGCCGCCGCTTAGTATTGCCCAGTCGTCTATTTTAGCTTCGCCTGCCAGACCTGTAGCATTACCTATAATACAGAAATTACCTATTAAACAATCGTGTCCGACATGGGCATAAGCCATCAGCAGGCAGTTATTACCCACAACTGTTTTACCTACAGCAGCTGTTCCTCTGTTTACAGTAACGCCTTCTCTAACCGTAGTGTTATCCCCTATTTCAGCTGTTGAATCCTCCCCCCTGAATTTCAGATCCTGCGGGATACCTGAGACAACAGCGGAAGGAAAGATCCTGCAGTTTTTACCGATACGGGCTCCGTCGAGGATAGTAGCATTTGGTCCTACCCATGTCCCCTCTCCTATTTCAACATTCCCAGCCACGTACGCGAATGGGTCTATGGTCACATCATTACCTATTCTTGCATCCGGATGAACAAAGGCTAAATTTGAGATCATTAACTGTTACTATTTATTTTTTACAACCTGGGCTGTAAGTTCTCCTTCAACCACAAGTTTATTACCAACAAAAGCCTGTCCGAACATAGTCACTATACCTCTCCTGATAACATCGGCGAGTTCAAGCTTAAGGATCAGGGTATCTCCCGGGACAACTTTACTCTTGAACTTAACCTTATCTATCTTAAGGAAATAGGTCGAATATTTCTCAGGTTCATCTACAGTACTCAGGACCAGCAGGCCGCCTGTCTGGGCCAGAGCTTCAACCATCAGTACTCCGGGCATAACAGGTTCTTCCGGGAAATGGCCCTGGAAAAATGTTTCATTGAAAGTGACATTCTTCACACCTACAATTGAGCTTTCTCCCAGGCCGATTATTTTATCAACGAGGAGAAAAGGATATCTGTGGGGAAGGCGCTTTTTGATTTCCCCGATATCAAAAACAGGCTCAACATTAGGATCATAAACAGGAATATCCTTTTTCAGCAGTGCTTTCTTCATCTCCTGGCGCATCACCTTGGCCAGGCGTGTATTGGCATGGTGTCCGGGTCTTGTTGCAACCACCTTACCCTTAATTGGATGACCCACCAGGGCAAGGTCACCCATAATATCGAGAAGCTTATGACGGGCCGGTTCGTTGGGATACCTTAACTCAGTATTATTCAGCACACCAGCTGTATGAGTGTTTATTCCAGGCCTGTTAAACATTGTAGCAATCCGGTCTATCTCCGACTGCTCCACCTCCTTTTCAAGTATCACAATTGCATTATCAAGGTCACCTCCCTTAATCAGACCCATCCTGAATAATGGTTCCAGCTCGTGGAAGAAAACGAAGGTACGGCTATGACTTATCTCATCCTCAAAATCATCAATATTGTCAAGAATAGCATACTGGTTACCAAGTATCCTTGAATTATAGTCGATAAACACGTTTACACTGAAGTGATCGTCGGGATAAACCATAAGGTCGACCCCATGCTCTTCATCAGAGAATGTTATCTTTTGCTTAACAACAAAGTAATTCCGTTCTTCCTTCTGCTCTACAATACCGGCTTCTTTAATTGCTTCAATAAATTTCCAGGAAGAACCGCCCATTATCGGGGCTTCAGGACCATTTAACTCAATAATGGCATTGTCTATCTTCATCCCGTGAAGAGCTGCAAGAACATGCTCAATAGTAGATACCGAGGCGTTATTATGTACCAGGGTGGTACCCCTTGAAGTGTCTGTAACATGCTCAGCCAAAGCATCGATCATCGGTTTCTCAGGCAGATCAATCCTGCAAAACTTATAACCGAAATTATCGGGAGCAGGCTTGAATGTCAATGTTACTTCGATACCGGTATGCAAACCCTTTCCGGAAAGACTTACCTCCTTTGCCAGGGT
>DATFLA010000381.1:0-2324 GCA_035268305.1 Bacteroidales bacterium
CTTGCCCCTACCGGCACCCTCTGCATGGTTGTATTCTGTTAATACGCGAAAGATGCGATCTCTCTTTGAGTGAAAGTTGTCGAAGCTGGTATGGAACTGTATTATCAGAAAGATCACTATGCAAACAGCAATACCAACGGCCAGACCGGTGATGTTGATAAAAGTGAAGCTTTTGTTTCTGATCAGGCTTCTCAAAGCGGTTTTGAAATAATGCTTGAACATAAGCGGATAGTATTGAATTCATGGTGAAAATAAA
This sequence comes from Bacteroidales bacterium, assembly GCA_035268305.1. Classification (GTDB taxonomy): domain Bacteria; phylum Bacteroidota; class Bacteroidia; order Bacteroidales; family VadinHA17; genus LD21. The sequence continues at coordinate 257 of DATFLA010000381.1, forward strand.
CCCTTATCCGGGTAAAAAATAATATAATCTGCAGAAAGCCCTTTTTTGCCGGTGAATAGTATATTTTGTCCCGGTTTGCTGTTTAGAATAGACCGTGGTACATCCTGTAGGGCGGTAAATATGAGGGTGAATTTGAGTTTTGAGGAAGAGCGGACTGTCCGGTAAGTACAAGCCAGGTGCTGAAGTTAATTGTGTCGCTTTCTCCGGCCTCACAGACCCGGGGGGGTTATTTTATGAACTATGACTTTAAAGTCTGGCCTATCTTACTGTTATACTCTTTTATCCTCTTTCTCCTGTAACACGGGGACTGATTCTTTCGTATAATAACTCCGTGCAACTTTACGTTTAATACATTAGTCATCAATGAGAACCAAATTCCGACCACCTATGAAAAGAATAATTACTTATGCAGCCCTGCTCACAGTCGTACTGGCCTCAGGTTGCTCAAAGGATAATGAACCTGCCGCTGGGTCTACCGGCCTTACAGCCGATCATAATAATATTGATATTTCACAGATATCATCAGCGACTATTGATAAGGTAAAAAGCTCCCTTCATATTGCCTATGGTCACACAAGTCATGGCAGCCAGATAACGGACGGAATGACCGGCCTGGTTAATTTTCTGGGGACTGAGTATGCCTGGAACAACGGCGGGACAGATGGTGCTCTTGACCTGCATGATTATGCCATGAGCGGCGATCTCGGGAACCCCGATTTCACACAGTGGGAGGTGGAGACCCGAAATTACCTTGCGTCCCATACCGATGTGAACGTTATAATCTGGTCGTGGTGCGGTGAATTGTCATATGCCTCGGAGGAGAATGTAAATACTTATCTTAGTCTTATGTCGCAGCTTGAAGCTGAATTCCCGGCTGTGACCTTTGTTTATATGACCGGTCACCTCGATGGTACAGGTGTAAGCGGTAATGTGAATACCAGGAACGAACAGATAAGAAACTATTGCAAATCAAGAAATAAGTTCCTGTTCGATTTTGCCGATATAGAATCGTATGATCCTGATGGTAATTATTATCTCGACAAAAATGCCAACGACGGCTGCTATTACGACAGCGACAATAACGGAAGCCTCGATGCCAACTGGGCTATAAACTGGCAAAACAGTCATACTGAAGGCGTTGACTGGTATATCTGCGGATCGGCTCACAGTCAGCCACTGAATGCCAATATGAAAGCATATGCTGCATGGTACCTCTGGGCCTCGATTGTGTCGTCAAAGTATTAAGTCAGGTGGCTGTGTGGGTGTATGTAAGGAAGGGCGAAGGGACTAAGAGATGTAGGCTCCTGACTCCCCTCTTCGGAGGTATAGGGGGTGAGTTTGCCGGTAGAGACTGAGAGACTGAGGGATATTACTCTGGTTAGCTTTGTGTCTCCTCTTTGCACTGTGTCACTCTCTGTGAAACTCTGTGTAAGCTCTGAATAACCTGTTAATTTTATAAAATGAATTTGTCAGACATTGAAATCAGGGATATTACCGAAAATAGTCCCGGAATCTGCGCGGACCTGTGCAATGAGTTGATGCAGTTCCAGGCTGAACAATCAATATTCGGGAAAGATGTACTGGCAGCAATGACCTTTAATAACAGGTTAAAACAAGGCTTTGAGAAGGCGAAGACAAAGAACCTGCTGGTGGCTCTGGATAATGAAAAGCCGGTAGGTTATGTGTATGCCGATGTGGCAGATATTCCTGAATCATCACGATATTACATTCCGGAATGGGCAAAAGACATCTATACACAGGATCATCTGATGTTCTTCCCTCCACAGCAACAGCTGCCTGCCCGTCTGGGAACCTTTAATAACCTGTATATCAAACCGGAATATCACGGTCTGGGCCTGGGACATAAACTGTGCCGGTCAGTAATGGACTGGATGAAGAGTATTGAAAAAATATCAGGTATATATGTCTATGTTTCAAACGGAAATGAAAAAGTTGCGGATTTCTATAAAAAATATGGTTTCAGGTTCAGCCATGACGTCCTCGGAGGATTTATAACTGCATGGTACCAGGATATTTTATAACCAGATAATAATGATGGGACTTATAC
>DATFLA010000382.1:0-3182 GCA_035268305.1 Bacteroidales bacterium
AAACTCATCGAAGCCTTTGACATATTTTTTTATAAAGCCGTAGTCAATCATTTCTTTCTCCACAAGGATACCTGCAATGGCAATGGCCAGGGCAGCATCGGTACCTGTAGAAGGACAAACAAAAAGATCAGCTTTCTCTGCTGTTTGGGTACGTAATGTATCAATAACAACCACCCTGCTGCCTTTTTCCCTGGCTCTTGCAATAAAGGCCATTTCCTGGATATTGGTCTCTGCAGGATTTTTACCCCAGACGACTATTACCCCGGCATTCATGATGTCCCAGGGCACATTGTGTTTTACATCTCCCAGGGTAAGCCTGACAGCTTCCAGCCCGGCGGGCCAGCAAAGATCTCCGTATGTTATTGTAGGTCCGCCAAATGCTTTCCAGAAAGAACTCCCTATTTCATTTGTTAGTCCCGACATACCGCTTCCCCTGTACCACAAGACGCTTCCAGGACCATACTCCTTTTTATATGTGCCAAGTTTTTCACAAATTATCCCGGCAGCCTCCTCAAATGAGATCTCATTGAATGTACCTGCAGCATTCTTAAAAAGGGGATGAATTATCCGGTCAGGAGAACAGCTTCTTTCTATATATGACAAACCTTTAATGCAGGGGCCTTCCGGTGTGGCTTTATTGCCGTCATATGGAAGAATTCTCTTTATCCGGCCGTTATCGACCTGAGTCCTGAATGTGCAGGTACTATAGCAGTTTCTGGGACATGCTGTTATAAATTCTTCCATTAATCTATCGATAATGGCAAATGTATCAATATAACTTTTAAAAAGAAATACTGATAGCTGGGAGCTTTTAATTGTTGATAATTATTTCAGCTCCAGGGCTGATTCAAGGACAACATTATTTATAGTCAGTACCCTTTTTGTCATGTCAGAAATATAGACTTCATATGTTATCATATCCTGCCCGATATATTGCATGTATGTATAATCGACTGGTCCGGTTGAAAAGACAACCGGCGAACCGTCAATGTCGATAGTGGCAGAGATCTCAGCTTTTGGATATGCTTTTTTAAATCTGTAATAATCAGATTCACTTCCATGTAGAATAGCACTTATTGTATCAACATCCTCAGGATATTCGGAAGTTGAAAGTACGACATTAGTAAATGTAAGATCCGACAGGTTCCTGATTCTGATATCTGTCGGGCCTTCAGGCGAATACTCTGTTTTTTTACAGGCAATTACAAGGATTAAGATTGCAGAGAATAATAAAATTTTCTTCATCAACAGGTCAGTTTAATATTACCAGATAACTTTCTGACCTGAAATATAACAAATAAGTTGCAATGAGATCAAATTATATCCAGACTATTTGAAGGCACCCATCCTTTGTTCCCATCTGAAAGTGTGATTTCAAGCCAGTCTCCCACTTCATCTTCAACCGACACTTTTGTTCCTTCATGAAGAATAAATAGATCGGTACCGCTGCTGTCAGGTGAGCTTTTTCCGCTGACCTGGGGTTCTGCAATAATAGCTTTATGACTATCGTAAACAAGTGATTTGTTTCTTAGCGAAAAGGTAAGAGAGGCACCAGAGAGAACAAAAAAGAATACAGCAAACCAGAATCCCAGTACCTTCATCCTGTAACCGGAAGAATATATATAGAGAGACAACAGCAAAAGGCAAAACACAAATGACACAATACTTATCCTGGCCCACATGTTTGTTGACAGTATGAGCGACACAAAATCATACCACTTTACAAAGAAGAGTTCAGGTATTTCCTGAAAACGATCTACTGTAAGAGTCCTGGCAATCTGGAGATTATAATCGATATCCTCGTCTGCGGGATTAAGGAGTTTGGCACGTTCATAAAACAAAATAGCTTGTGGAATATTATTAAGCTTGAAATAAGCATTACCGATGTTATAATCAAGCCTGGCAGATCTGTATCCTGTCTTGTAGAGATTAGTCCACACCCCCACTGCATCCTGGTAATTGCCTGCCGTATAAGCTGCAGCACCTTTCCTGAATCTGTCGCCCGGAGAATCCTGTGCCATAACATTTACTACAGTTATAAAAGTTATTGACAGTATAAGTATATATTTAAAAACAGGCTTCATTTGTTTAGCGTATTGAATTTTCAACGGATTTGATGAACTGGGATGTTCCCTCATACATATTCTCTGCTTCAGTACCTGAACCGGACGGAGCAAAACGTGCATATTCGCATGTATCGAGAATACTGTTAAGAAGTTCTATTCTTTCATCCTCAATACCTTTTTCCATAAGTGCTTCAATAGCATTAGTCCTTGTAAGTCCTGAGACCGGGATATTTAGCTTGTCACTAAGATAACCCCATACAGCTTTCAATATCTCCTCGTAAAACTTATCTATTTCTTTGTTTTTAAGACACAATTCTGCTGATTTAAGTCTTTTTGCCGCAACCTTTGCAGCTTTCCGGTTTCTTACAAGTGAGAGATCGGAATTACGCCTTATGTGTTCCCTTCTAAGGAAGAGAACGACAAAGAATATAATCAGAGCAAGAGCATATAAGCTGTAAAATGATCGTTGCGAGGCTATTATCTTTCCTGTTTTGGATAAGTTACCTGCTTTTGTTTTGATAAACCTTATGTCCTTGCCCAGGTATTTCACATCTTCTTTGGCTACTCCTCCATAGACAGTTATCCCGGAGTTCTGATCATTCACTTTCCTTGCATAGAAATGAAATTCAGGGGTTGTCAGTTTCTCATATTTGCCCGATGAGATATTAAAAAATGAATATGTCTGGGCGGGTATTGTATAATCGCCATAATGGCGGGGTATTATGAGATATTCAAAAGTTTTTTGACCGGTAGTCCCGTCGGAGCCGTTTTTTATATTATCAGTAACCTTCGGATCATATACTTCCAGGTCGGGTGATAGTTTCAGCTGTGGTGTACTTGCTATTTTAAGATTTCCGCTGCCGGATATTGTAATCTTATATGTCAGTGCATCATTAACATTCACTGAATCCTTGTTAATATCTGCTTTCATTTTCAGATTACCTACAATACCAGAAAAATCATCTGGCTGCACACCGGGCAAAGGCTTTACCTTTATCTTTACCGGCATACTGGCAACAGCTTTTGGAACATTGTCATACTGGGCAAAGAAATCACCGAAAAAAGGATCGGAATTACCGGATTTTTGTTGAACCAGGACTGATATCTGGACAGGAT
>DATFLA010000383.1:0-2666 GCA_035268305.1 Bacteroidales bacterium
CTGATACTTATTCTTTCTGCCTCCTGTTACCGGCATGGACAGAATGAGGCTTTATACAATTCTGCTAAGAATGTATCAGCCATAAATGTTTACGCAGATAGTCTTAACCCTGTTGAAGAAGGTAATGGTACTCTTTACTATACAATTGACATAACAGGATTGCAGACATTTCCAGGATATTATGAACATGGTAAACCTCTTCAAACACTTTTGAAAACAAATGAGGGATGTATCAGTCCTGCTCTTATCGGAATGGAGATACCGGCAGCAGGTAAAAATGAATTTGTGATATCAAATATTAAGAATATTTCTCAGAACCTGGATATGTCTTCAGGAATTGCAGACAGCAGGTTTCTCCTGTTTGGGCAGCCTGTTCATGTCATAACAATCTGTCATCCTTACTACAATATGATTTCCGTTAAAATTGCTTCGGGATTTATACGGGATAAGAATTTCAGGATAAGATTATATGTGCCAACTGAAAACGATATTGAAAATGAAAAAAGGCAGGTTTCCCTGGTATCCGACTCAAATAATGTGGCTATAATTGCTGTAAACTCAACCAGGGCTTTTTATAAAATCCTTATCTGGAAGAATAATGCCGAGCTTAGTGAGAATGTTTCCGGAATATTTTATCTTGAACCGCCATCGGCAGACTCAGTATACTCTTTCTCGTGCCAGTTTCTTGTGAAAGATAGTACAGGCCGGATACAGACCTTTGGGGAAACGGAAACGGCGAGTAAGAAAATATGGTCGCAGTTCTGGAATAATGGCAGCTTAGGGGACCGGGATAGGTATCAAAATGGTAAAGAAGATGAAATAAGTTATATAAGGCAACAATATCTTGGAAGAATTTTGTCATGTGAAGATCAGGATAAATAGATATCCAGACATATAAACCGGAAGAACGTTTAAACAAACCTGCATAGATATGAAAACACTTATTTTTTTATTTTGCCTGTTTTTAATACCGACCGAAAAAAGTCAGACTGACTGGAAACTGGTCTGGTCCGATGAATTTAATTACAGTGGTCTGCCCAATGCATCTGACTGGACAAATGAAGTAGGATTTATCCGCAATCATGAATTACAGTATTATACTGAAAATAGTATTGACAACTCTGTCGTTAAGGGCGGAAACCTTTTGATTATCGGGAGAAAAGAAAACTATAAAGGTGCCGGCTATACATCAGCTAGCCTTGTCACAGACGGAAAGCACAGCTGGAAATACGGAAAGATAGAGGCAAGGATTAAACTGCCGCAGGGGCAGGGTATCTGGCCTGCCTTCTGGATGCTGGGGCAGGATATACATAAGGTTGGCTGGCCTGCCTGCGGGGAGATCGATATTATGGAACATATTAATAATGAGGATCTTTTACATGGCACACTCCATTGGGATAAAGACGGGAAGCACATGTCATCGGGCGGCAGCACACCCTGCAATGTCTCGGACTACCATGTTTATGGAATAGAGTGGGATAAGAATGCTATAAAATTCATGTTCGACGGGAAGGAATACCGCGAAGTTAATATCAGTGATAAAAGTGAAAGCATGGAAGAGTTCCACAAACCCCAGTATATAATACTCAATCTTGCAATAGGTGGTGACTGGCCCGGTAATCCTGATGCAACTTCATCATTCCCCGATACAGTTTATGTTGACTATGTCAGGGTTTATCAGAAAACGGCCAGATAGTCAGTAAGCGGAATTATTCCGATAATACTTCCTTATCAACACCCGGTTTGTCAATTCCTGTGAGAAGGTCTTTCCCTTCAAGGGTAAACCTGTCGGGATCAGTTGGAGTATAAAGATATATGGATGTTCCCGGATCAAGACCCTTTTTGATTATAACATTCTTGTCATTGGATACTCCAAGTACTACTATCTGTTTTGTCTTATGTTTTGTATAGACAAAGGGAATACCGTCCTGGCCCGTATGTACACACTCGAGAGGTACATAAATCGCATCATCAAATGATTTGACTATAATCTCATTGTTAGTGGTCATCGAAGGCCTTAAATCAGGGTTTAATCCATTTATGGAACAATGTACCTCAAACATTTTTGTATCCGAATTGGGCAGCTCTTCACCTACCTTCCCGATACTTACCACTTTCCCTGTAAAAGCTTTTTTGGGGAATGCATCAACTTTTATATTGACTTCCTGGCCTATCTTTACCTTGCTTACATCCACCTCGCTTATGTACGTCTTTGACATAAGTGAGGACAGATCAGGTAGGGTGGCTACTACCATATCCCATGGATTAAGTGACGAGCCTGCCTTCCTCTTGGTGCCGTCGCGGTTTTTCTTGTAAACCACCATTCCTGCAGAAGGAGCCACAATTGTAAATCCTTTCAGATATGTTTCAATATCCTGTACAGTACGTGTCTGTATTTCCATGTTGGTCTTGATATTGTTTATTTCCTTAAGCTGCTGGACCGACTGAAGCTTATACATTTTTTTCATCTGGTTAAGCTTCCTTTGCTGCTCGTCAAGGGCTACTTCATCCTTGCGAATTGTTGCAGGTGGTTCGTATTTATCCTGGTCGAGTGTGATACCTGCTTCTTCAACAGCATAAACCTGGTTTTTAATCTGGTCCCTGAGGTCCGTAAGGACAACAGCTGTATCAAGAACCTTCATGTGAAGCTGATTCTGAATGTCCTT
>DATFLA010000384.1:0-11384 GCA_035268305.1 Bacteroidales bacterium
CAGCCATGGTGGTAAAAACAGTTGCGGTGACTGATGAAGAAGGGAAAAAGATGGAGGAAGCAGTTAAGAATGCCAAGACACAACAGGAACAGATGGAACTTGCCATGAAATATACTCAACAGATGCAGCAAAGAGTCCAGGAAGGAGGAGGTGCCATGAGCACAATGCCTTCACTTGTTACAAATATACCGGATGTGAATTACGATTTTATGAAATCGCAGGGAGAATCGCTCAATAACAACATCAAATATGACGACATTCTTGCTACCACGTACAACAAAATAACTGATCTGAGCGGTAATACAATCTTCACACTCAAAAGCGAAGATGCTGGTGCAACTGACTTGTTTGTCAATACCGATAATACTAAGTACGCCGCCTATAAATACGGAACGCTTACTTTCAGTGACAATACTAAACTATCAGACCTCTTCAATCCTCATCTTGTAAAAGAAAATGGGAAAGTCTTCCTGGCATATATGTATTATTCTCCGAAAAGAAATTCTATAATGCAGTGTAAAATACCTTTCTAAAATATTTATCTTTATTAAATATTCAGGTTGCTGTCACATATCTTTACTAAACAATGATATATGGTACACCCGGTTTTCCAGGAGAAATATATTAAGAAGGAATCACTGTTCAGAAGGGGAATTTTGCTATGTATGTTGTTTGTTAATACTTGTTTCATTGCTGTTTCACAGAAACCGGACTACAGGGTTGTTTTTGGTGATGACTGGAAAAATGCTGAAACATTTGTTAATGAGAACAGAAGCTGGATGGAAGCTGCCCTGAAAAAGAACCATATACCTTATCCGGTAGCTATCGCAGTAATTTTCCCGGAACTTATACGTTATTCTGCTCTTAGGGATAAAATGGAGATTACATTATTAAAAACCCTCTATGTAAATCTCGGCGAGAGATATTCCAATTTCTCTGTGGGGCGTTTCCAGATGAAACCATCATTTGCCGAACTGGTGCGACGCCGATATGTCACCGGTTTTTTCCGGAACAGATTACCTGCCTTCAGGGGGGATTCATATTATACGGATATTAAGGACTTCCGAAAATCAGTTTTAGCAGATCTCGAAGACACGAAAAAAGAATTCAATTATCTTGTTGCCTTCATACATATATGTGAAAAAAGTTACGGAACGGATAAAATGGATAATAATTACAGGTTAAGATTCCTGGCTACTGCATATAACTACGGGATAGACAAAACAAAAGAACAGATTATAAGCATGATGAGAGCAAAATACTTTAGCACAAAATTGTTCAGCTCACAAAATTACTCATATGCCGATATTTCTCTTTTCTGGTACAGGTCATATATAAATGAAAATATCATAAGCGGAGATTAAGAATCTGAAAAGGATTTTAAAACCCCCAGAATATATCCGGGATCTTAAGAAGTATCATTACAAAGTTACTTTTATGGAGGAATAAAAGAGGCCTCTCGATGAAAATGGAGTGGAGTATGACAATAGATGCCTTTAAATTATTACGAGTGTGTCTCAAAAAAACAAAATATAACCGCAGAGATTGCAAAGGCAAAACACACATGTCGCAAAGTACTTAAAATTAATACCTTATCTTTGTATCCCTTCCCCGACTGAACGATTTCGTTAGGGCAGATCGTTCGGACGGGCTTTGTGTATCCCTCGTATCCCTTTATGTTAAAAATAGTTCTGAGACAGCCTTTTCAAGACCCAGGCTTTCTCCAAAGACTTAAAAATATTACTGTTTTATTATAAACCGGATATCTGTTCAGGTCCGCACGATCAAACTTCAACTTCGCTGAGAATCCTGGCTCTTTTGTCTTTATTTAAAACCCTCTTTAATGAACTCACTGATCCGAAACCTCCTATTTGAGTAAGCTCCTCCTTTGTAGTCTGCGGGTAATGTTTCAGGTATTCTTCAACATACTTTGCCCTGAACTGGTTGACAAAAGTGTTGAAATTAACACCGAAATTAGAATTTATTACGGATGAAAGGTAGGTCCGGTTGGTTCCTATATCCTTACAGACCATTGTAAGAGTAAGATCGGGTTTAAGAAATGGTTTTTTATCTTCAAAGTACCTAATCAGCCTGTTTGCCAGTTCATTGTCCTGTACTTTACCAAACACATGATTCTTCGTGACAGTTCCATCATTTGTTTCTTCTGTTATACCTGGTTTCCTCTGACTAAAGGACCATAGCCCCAAAACCCATGTAAATACCGAAATTATGAAAAGAAAGAATACAAGAAAGAAATCATTCCCTTCATGAAACGGGTTGAAAAAATAAAATGCAACACTTAATAATCCGACCGTAACAAAAGAGAAATTGAACCATTTAAGCCAGCTTAAGGAGAAATGTTCGATGTTTGAATACTCCTCTTTGAGTTCCCTGTGATACCTGTAGGGAATCCTGATAAAAGATACCGAGTAGTAAATTACCTGTGCAACTATCATTAAAACGTCAGCAGAACGAAAGGCATACACCATCCTGAGGTTTATATTTTCAAACTGAATTCCGCTTCTGTAATTCGACAGGTAATAGAGTTTCTGGTCATGACTTAGAAGAACTCCGAACAATAAGGCCGACGTTAAACCGAATAACACACCGGGAATAAAATGCACAAATTCCTTTTTAAGATTCCCCTTCCCCGATACTATTGATCTTACATACAGGTATATTGATGGGAATATCCACAGTACCGTTGCAATATGCAGACTGTGAATCCATAAATAAATGCTGAAAGCCCTGAGGAAATATATAAAGTTAGCCAGGAAAACAAAAAAAGCATTTAAAAGGCCAAATCCCATTATTTTTTTTGGCAGGTTATCTCCCGAAGTGGCAAACAGAGTGAAAGATAAAAAAAGGGGAATTGTAAATGAAGCGATTAACAAAGTCAGTTTGAAATAATGCATCTTAAAACCCTTGTTGAATTAATGCTGGATATTGAAATTTTTACGATTTGAACCTGGTTTTTGATCATTTGACCCAGTTCAACCAATAGCTTCAAATACTTTTGGCATAAATTTAACTAATATGTCATTAACAGGAAAATATCAATATTTAAAAACCACAGTTTATGAGTAAAAAAACCTTGAATCTATTATTGCTGGCCGTTTGTTTTATGCTTGTTATTTCATGCAGCAAGGATGATAGCAGCGTGCTGGGCGGTGCCCAATCACCTATTGGAACAGTAGGAAATACATTTGACTGGAATGCAGGGCAATTCGGAATTAATGATGCAAGCATGCGCGTCACACAACTGGATGGTGGAGTTTCCACTTTCGAATGTTCGGGTACCACTTCTAACAGTTCATATGTCGATTTATTAAATATGGTGCCTTCTGAAAGATTCCCCGGTACTTTCACTGTTTCCGGGAATACCGTAACTGCCAAAGTAAATGCTGTAGTAACCGATAACGGGGTCCAGGTTATTTTTAATGACGGGAGCAGACTGACTCTGGTAAATTATGGTGCAAATGTCGGAGATAAATATACAGCAACTGTTGGTGGGACAACCCTGCAAAATGAGGTCATTTCAAAATCAACAGAAGATGATTACCTGTGGATGGGCGGCATGTATCTTAAAGTGATAGAAGTGAAATACACGAGCCATTCTCCGGGCATCAATTATGTAGTTGCCATTTATAATCATAAATTCGGTCTTGTTGGACTGGAAGTACATTTTGAAGACGGATCTGTAAAATATGCCGGATGCGAAAGTGCTAACTCACAATAAATAATGGATAACAGGTTCTCCTTATTCCCTCATAAAGCAAAATTAGCCGGCTGGCTATGCATAATACTATCCATACCTTTTGGCTACCTGTATTTTTGGGGAGGGAAGCCGGAGTTCTTTAATATGAAAATATTTGCTGCTGTCACAACATATACAAAAACACGATTTTTTGTAATATCCCAAACCAATGTACTGGATGAAATATCGGCAATCCTCTTAATTACGGGGATTGCCCTTATTTCTTTTTCAAGGGAGAAAAACGAAAAAATGCATTTTGAAGCTTTAAGGATAAAGGCCATGATAAACGCAGTTTACTTTACAATTGTGTTCTGGATACTTTCCTTTGTTTTTATTTACGGAATGGCCATTTTCATAGTTTCATTTTTAGTTTTTTTTGTCTTCCTGCTTACCTTCAATCTGCTTTTCCGGTTTTATCTTATCAGAGATAAAAGAGTTGCTGACCCACATGATAATCAGAGATGAAATGGTTTAGCAAAGACATTTACCGAAAGATACTTCTGGTTGCTTACCTGGCATTGTTCATCTGGTCGGCCGTTAATCCCAAAGATTATAATGTATGGCTGCTTGAGATCATCGGAGTGGTCTTTATCGTTGCTGTCTACTTATTCTTCGATCAAAGGATAAGGTTCAGCGGTCTCACTAATACATGGTTTTTCATCGGTGCGTGTCTTATCACGATAGGCGCCCATTATTCTTTCCCGAATGTTCCACTGTTTGATTACCTGAAGGACATTTCAGGTGCTGACAGAAACGATTACGATAAGCTGGGCCATCTTGTCCAGGGAGTATTGCCCGTCCTCATTTCGTGGGAAGTTCTTGTGAAGGAAAAGGTCGCTACAAAACGCTCCTGGATCAATTTTCTGTCCGTTAATATTGCTTTATCAGTCAGCGCCCTTTACGAGTTGTTTGAATGGCTCTTTGTGGTTATATTCGGAAACAACAGTTATACATCTGATGTACTTGGCACCCAGGGGTATATCTGGGATTCCCAGAGTGACATGTTATGTGCATTGATCGGTGCATTACTGACTGTTATTATCGGAAGAAAGTTTTTGCAAAGACTTATTTTCCGCTATCAGACTTCCGATCAGGCAACACGGTAATAACCTGTTTAGGATCGGAACCTGCAGTCAAGACTTTCAGCATCTTGTATTCCCGATTTGTGCTGTTTCCTTGTCATGTATTTTGCAGGATCAGGCATCTTTTTTAGTTTTGACCCCTGAAAACAGGAATTATGGTTTGCAGAGTAAATACAAAAGAGATAGAAGAAATTGAACCAACAAACATCCCCACTCAAACAACATTCTGGGCAAGGTTAAAAAACAACCAGGGTTTCATCCCTTCAGGTTTTCAGCTTACTGTTTCAGAAGATCTACTATATCCTGAAGAAAACAGCAATATTAAAATTGAGGAAGATATCCTTGTTCTTATTAAATATATAAGCAGGGAACATTGTTATGCTTATGTCCCCTACGGTCCCAAACTACAACCCGGTTTCGAAAATTATGGAAAATTTCTTGAGGAACTTTCTGAAGTTCTGCGCCCTCATCTGCCGGCCGAATGCATATACATCAAGTACGACCTGCCCTGGGAAAACCAGTGGGCCAATGAGGAAGATTTTTTCGACTACAGGGGATTCTGGAAAGGTCCGCCTCCGGTTTGTACCCAGGAATTGCGACTAAATATCAACACCAACAACTGGAACCTACAGAAGAGTCCCAGCGATGTTCTTCCTACAAACACTATCTTCCTCGACCTAAGGAAAAGGGAAACAGACCTCCTTGGCGCCATGAAACCAAAAACAAGGTACAACATAAGGCTTTCCGAACGCAGGGGGGTAAGAGTCGGTGAATATGGTATTGATAAGCTCGAAGAATGGTACGGACTTTACAGGGAGACATCTCTGCGTAATAACCTGACATTACATCATATAGATTATTTCAAAACAATACTCAACAACCAGCGCTACCTTGACGAAGATGTAAAAGTAAGTCTCCTTATGGCTGATTATGAAGAAGAATACCTGGCTGCCATGTTCCTGATACTGTCGAGAAAAAGGGGGACATATCTGTATGGCGCATCATCATCGCAGAAAAGATACCTTATGCCATCCTATGCCGTACAGTGGGAGGCAATAAGGAAAGCCAGAGAATACGGATGCACGGAATATGATATGTTCGGATGCGCTCCTAATGCAAGCAGCTCACATCCCCTTCATGGTCTTTTCAGGTATAAGCGCGGTTTTGGAGGAAAGATGTATCATCGCATGGGATGCTGGGATTACCCGTTCCTTAAAGAGGATTATGAACTCATTAAGGCACAGGAAGTAAATAACCAGAGTTATCAAATGTAATACCGGTAACTGCCGGGAACCTGGTTAATGAAGTGAGAAAAAAGAAGGAAATACCCACTCTCCCTCTCTCACTCATTCTGACTTTGTCGGCCCGGAGGGGATCGAACCCTCGACCCCATGATTAAGAGTCACGTGCTCTGCCAGCTGAGCTACGGGCCGTTTTACGGACCAAAGTTATAGCAGATTTGTGAATTCTGGCACATTTTACCATAAATATTGCCTGTCAGAAAACAGTAATATAGAAAACCGTATACTGTTTTTTAATTATTTATCTTTGTAATATTAAGGGTATCAATCCTATGAAATCAAAAATAAGTAATATATGACAACAACATATCCGGCCGGTTTTGCACGTTTTTACGATACCATATATCACAGTTTGAGAGATACTGTCGATAATGAATATTTCCAGGGCCAGATAAGTAACACTCAGGGAAAGATCCTGGAAGTGGGCACGGGCACTGGCAGGCTCTTCATCGATGCTCTCAACCGGGGAGCAGACATATATGGCCTTGATATAAGTGAATCAATGTTGGGTGTATTGAAGGAAAAACTAAACAAAGACCAGTTTTTCAGGTTAAGCCATCAGAACATCATCGATTTCACCTTCCCTTTTAAATTCGATCTTGTTCTGGCACCATTCCGGGTAATAATGCATCTCATCGATAAGGAAGACCAGATAAAAGCATTAAATAATGTCTTTGATCACCTAAATGCCGGCGGAAAATTTATATTCGACACCTTCGTCCCTGATCTGCGCCAGCTTGCCAACGGACTGAAGGACCATGTTGATTTCGAAGGAGAATATATGCCTGGAAAGAGCCTGAAGAGAATCGTTTCAACTGAACCTGATCTTATTAACCAGGTCATCAATATAAGTTTTAAACTCGACTGGGAGGAAGATGAAGAAGTGAAACACGACAGATGGGATCTGCCACTACGGTTCTTTTTCAGATATGAACTGGAACACCTGGTAGAAAGGTCAAAATTCGGATCATTTAAAATATATGGCGATTATAACGGAAATGAATTAAGCAGCGACTCAAAAGAATTTGTTGTTGTCTGTAGTAAAGATTAAGTTAAAGACACATAACGAACTGTTCTAATGTAATTTAATCATCTAAATAACTATTTAATATGACTGCAGATAAATCATTTACAAAGAAACCAGGAAAAACAGGAACCCGACCTGCCCTTCTGGTGATCGATGTGCAGAATAGGTATCTGAATTATATTCCCGGAGAGGATAAAGAAATGGCATTCTTTTTTATCAATCTCCTTATTGACCTGTTTCGTGAACATTCTTATCCTGTATTCAGGATTTATCACCTGTCGGGAGAAAAAGATGAAGAACAGGGTTCCGGTTCATTTGAATATCCACCGGATATACAGGTAAGGGATGAAGATACGAAGCTTGTTAAAACATATTCAGACAGCTTCAATAAAACAGAATTGGACAGGCTACTCCGTGAAAAAGGTGTTAACACCCTCTTCCTTTGCGGGCTTAGTGCAGTAGGATGTGTTCTTGCCACACGCACGGGAGCATTTAATCATGATTACAAAGCTTTTATCGTAAAGGATGCTATAATGAGCCACAGGTCGGAATATACGAGGAATGTGGAAGCAATGTTCGATGCGATCAGCTTTGAAGCAGTTAAGTTAATCCTTCAGAATTCAAAATAATGTAATACAATTACCCTTGAAATCGCGGACCAGCAGGCTTTCCACTCCGGCGGAAAATACAGCCATATCACTTATTCACAAAAGAAACCAACAGGTAATTAAAAAAGAAAGCCGGCGGCTGTTTTTATACAGTGGTTTTTACTATATTGTGTTCTGCTCATAAAACCATCAACCATGATCACTTCAGATATCGACGCCAAAGATGCTGAAAGAATGCGTAATAAAGTTACATCAGCAGTCAAAGACAGACTCACTTTATGTCTGTGGTGGCTCAGCATTCCTGTGTATACTATTGCTGTTCAGTATATGAAAACCTGGTTTCTCCCAAGAACCCTGTTTCGGTTTAACATCCATGACCTTATCATGAGAGAGAGATCGGCCAGCTTTTTCCTCTTTGTGATTCTGCCTTTAATCCTGATTATTATTAATTCTCTATCGATCAGAGATCTCTTTAAAGTCGATAATAACATCCGGAAAACACGACTGTTTAATTTAATCTGGGCAAATATACTCGAGATATTTGTCTCTCTTGCAGTGCTTTTCATATTTTTCATTTAATCCCGAAGGAAATGAAGTTAAATTGGTTCAGACGCATTGGAATAATTTATATACCTGCCAGACCTGCTGGCTGGATAATAATGCTTATAGCATTGGCCTATGCCATTTATATTTTTATTGATATCGACAGCAGGTCTCATTCCGTCAGTGATACAATGATTAATTTCATGCTTAATTTCTTCATTATCGGAGCTGTTTATACACTGGTAGCCTTTGTAACCGGAACCGGCGAAAGAAATATTGAGTCTGAAAATAAAGAATCGTGAAAAGAAGCCTGCTTCTGCTTGCCCTTTCATTTTTTTCACTGACATCACAGTCACAAAGTCTGACTCGCCCCTTAATGATTGGCGCTAAAATCCATTCCGGGCTTATGCTGCCACTTTATGAGGCACTCGATTACCTTGTAAAGGATGATATCGGCTCAATTGATCTTTCATTAAGTTTCCCTGCTACAGGAAAAGACTATTGGGAAAAGCTCTACCACTATCCTGAAACCGGAATAGGTGCATCTTACTGGTGTCTTGGAAATAATGAAGTTCTTGGGAAAGCCTGGGCATTATACGGCTTTGTTAATGTTCCTGTTTACCGTCGTCCCGGCAGATTCTCATTTAATTACCAGATTTCTGTTGGCGGAGCATACCTTACAAAGCCTTTCGATATATATTCTAATCACCTTAACAGGGCTATGAGCTCGCCTGTTAATATCTATGTAAGACTTGGCATTGACAGTAAATTTCAGCTGTCAACCCGATCACAGGTTGTAATTGAAGCCGGAACTTCTCATTTTTCAAACGGGAAGACCAGATCGCCAAACTATGGAATTAATGCCGGCACAGTATCAGTGGGTTTTAATTATCTACTGAACAGCAATAACATTACTTACCATGAACCTGAGATTCCTGTTGTTGAGAAAAAATATATCCAGTCAATAATATGTCTTGGTGGTATTAAAGTCAACGATAACCTGCTGAATAATAAATATCTCACAACCTCACTGTCATATAATGCGGAAAGGGTTCTTAGCCTGCGACGCAGGATAGGTATTGGTGCTGACCTCTCATACGACGGATCGATAAAGGAAGCTCTACAGGACTCAGAAGGCAATCCTGAAAATGATATTTCAAGGCTGATACGCTTTGGTTTACATGCTTCATACACTGTGCAATACAAAAGGCTTGTTGCCGGTATCCAGGCCGGCTATTACCTCTATTCAAAATATGTTGTTCTGACTTCAATTTACAATAAACTAACTGTTCAGTATTTCATAACACCCCGTATTACAGGCACAATGGCAGTAAAATCTCACTGGGGTAAGGCTGATTGCTTTGAATACGGGTTGGGATACTACTGGTAAAAAATAAAACGGCATGAAAAAACTGCTGATATTTTTTTTAATACTTTCATTCCTGATTGTCTCCTGCAGGGAATTACTTTTTAATGATGAATCAGGCACCCGTAGGATTGATCTGGATAATTTTCATGCAGTCGATGTTTCCGGCATCTTTAACCTTGTTCTTATACAGGATTCCTCCGACATGCTTGAGATAAGCGGGAAAAACAATATCGGATCCATCGACGCATATTCAAATAATGATACTCTTATAATCAGGGATCCTCATATCAAATCATTTAACCCCTACAAGAACACTCTCAGGCTGCATTTTACAGATATTAAGTACCTTATTACTCGCGATCCGGTTACACTTACCTGTCATGACACCATAAGAGCCGCAACTCTGAGTTATGATGCTATCGGAGAAATTGCAGAGGTAAGATTAAAAGTTGTTTGCAATACACTTATTGTAGTAAATTCTGCCAATACACTGGGATTTTTCCACCTCAGCGGGAAAGCTTCATTAACAAGCTATTTTAACAGGTATGGCTGCAGCATATTTGCTGACAGCCTGACCGTACAAAATGCAGTTGTAAGAAATGAGTCGATCGGGGAAGTACGCGTTAACACATCTGAAAATCTTACAGCTTATATTAACGGGCCGGGAAATATCTTTTACTTTGGCGATCCTGTAGTCACAATAGCTGAAAAGAAGGGAGATGGAAGGGTAATTAAGATTCAATAAACCCTGAACAAAACAATTCTGGGATATAGTTGTTATAAGTGAAAATATTAACAAACCATTCACTCAAAGTTATTTATGAAAACAAGATTTACTCTTTTAATAGTTATTACTATATCTTTTTTTTGCGTAATACAGGCAAAAAGTCAGACTGTGATTGATGTTGAAACAGGGTTGGTTGTTACAGGCTACAACAATGTAAGGATACCTGGCAACACAGGGACACCTTTTTCGCTTAAAAATGATCTGGATGCTAATCCCGGCTTTTTCTACAGGCTAAGAGTAAGCCACACATTCAATTCAAGGCATACCCTTTCATTGCTTTATGCCCCATTAAAACTTAAGTCGGACGGAAGATTTGCAGATGATCTCATTTTTGAAAATGTTACATTCCCTGCAGGCTCAGAGCTTAAAGGTGTTTATAAGTTTAACTCCTACAGGCTGACATACAGGTATGAACTTGTAAGAACCGGATCTGTTAATTTCGGACTGGGACTTACTGCCAAGATAAGGGATGCATCAATATCACTGAAATCACCCGGTTTATACAGTGAGAAAACAAATGTCGGATTTGTCCCCCTTGTTAATTTCAGAATGCTATGGCACCCAGGTACCAGATTTGGCCTGCTTATTGATGGTGATGCCCTGGCTGCAAAACAGGGAAGAGCAGAAGATGTCCTTGTTGCAGCAACATACGACATCTCAGGCAATTTAAGACTTAAAGCAGGATACCGCATCCTTGAAGGCGGGGCTGACAATGCTGAAGTCTATAATTTTGCCCTGCTTAACTATTTTTCTGTTGGCTGCTTACTGCAATTTTAAATTCATTAAACAATGATCAGATATTTTGATACAGGTTCGATGCTTGTAATAGCAATCACATTTGTGCTTTTTTTTATAGCACTTTTTGTAAAGGGATTTACACACGACCTTTTACTTGAAGCAGGTGTCTTTC
>DATFLA010000385.1:0-3663 GCA_035268305.1 Bacteroidales bacterium
AGTTTTTTCGGATCACCAACGCACATTAAGCAAGAATCATCTCTTATTTTTGAAAGTACTCTCTTCCAGAGGCTTCGCGGGCAGAAGAAAAGGAGACTATAACCTTAAATATCTGACTGAATTAGCTCCCCTTTAGGGGAGATGTCAGCCTCTGACCACCGTAGCCTCCATGGCGAAGGTGGTGGCTGACAGAGGGGCTGCCAAACCCGTAACTGAAGTTCATTATGTACTGGGGAGATGTCAACCCAGTCCACCGAACAAATCTTAGATCTGTTTAGTATATATTATAGTAAATCACTATTTTTGACTTGACGCTTATCAGCCATGGACAGTAAAAATAACGATAGGAAACCAGATATTCCTGCACTTAATATCCCTGAAGGAACACTTCTCGGGGATACCCTTCTTCAAATGCTTAAATATAACATTCTTACACGGGTCTACTCTGAAGCTCACGATAAAGATCCGATATTCCTGATAGATTCATTGCTTAATGAACTGGACCTGAAATTTGATATCCCTGACGATGACCTGAAAAATATACCGGCAGAAGGGCCATTCATTACAGTATCAAATCATCCCTACAGGGGCATAGATTCAATGTTGTTGTATAAGATCATTTCAATGACACGTAAGGATCTGAAGATTATGGCAAGCTATCTCCTGCATCAGATAAATCCGCTGAAAGATATTGTAATACCGGTAAACACATTTGAGACAGCAGGAAGTGAGAAATCTTCCTTTTCCGGAATCAAAGAGGGTATTAACCATCTAAAAGACGGACATCCACTCGGTATCTTTCCTGTGGGTGAAGTGTCTTCCCAGATTGAAGTATCGAAGGTGATAGTTGATAAAGAGTGGCAGAATGCTGCACTGAAATTCATAAAAAATGCCGGTGTTCCTTTGGTTCCGGTGTATTTCCATGGCACAAAGCCGAGGCTGTCTCATATAGTAGGTAAAGTACATCCTTTGCTCCGTACTATTAAGCTGCCGGCTGAACTTACACAGAAAAAGAACAGGACCGTGCTTGTAAGGATAGGATCACCCATAACGGTAAGGGAACAGGATGAGTTCGAAAACGTATTTCAGTTTGGTCAATACCTGCGTGCCCGTACTTATTCGCTGGGATCGGCACTGAAAGTTAAGAAGTTTTTCAGCGACTATTCATACAGAAGGAAACCCGATCCTGAACCCCTGACAGATCCGGTACCTGTTGATGTACTGACTGAAGAATTTAATAATATACGTGCTGATTATGAGCTTTTTACGATTAAAAACTATACGGTGGTTTGTGCTCCTACTGCAAAGATCCCTGAGATATTCAATGAGATAGGACGATTGAGAGAGCTTACTTTCAGGAAAGTAGGGGAAGGAACGAATAAGAGCGCTGATATTGATGAATATGACCTGTATTTTAACCATCTTTTTATTTGGGATACAGAAGATAACAGGATAGTTGGTGCCTACAGGATAGGTAAAGGGAAGGAGATACTGGATATTTACGGGATCAGGGGATTTTATATCGACTCTCTTTTCCGGATTAATCCCGATTTTAATCACATTCTGGAGCAGTCGCTTGAGCTCGGCCGTTCTTTTATTGTTGAAGAATACCAGAAGAAAGCCATACCACTTTTCCTCTTGTGGAAGGGCATTATGGTTTTCCTGTTGAAAAATGCCGAGTACAGATACCTGATCGGTCCTGTTAGCATCAGCAATGATTTTTCAAGGTTTTCAAAAAGTCTTATTGTTGAATTTATCCGTAAATATTTTACCGATGATGATTTTGCCAGGTATATAAATCCCAGGAAACATTTCGTAGTAAAACCCGACAAAACGATCGACCGCAATATTTTCATCGATACCTCTGTAAGAGATATAAATAAAATAGAAAAGATTATAAGGGATATCGAGCCCGGTTACCGGTTACCGGTACTTCTTAAGAAGTACCTGGAGCTCAATGGGAAGATAATTGGGTTTAATATCGATCCAAAATTCAATTATTGTCTCGACGGATTACTTATACTAGACGTTTATAATGCTCCCCAGGAATTTATTAAGGGGCTGTCTAAGGAACTCAACGATACGTCTCTCCACAGCAGGTTCCTGAAGGATTAATAATACCTTTGCGCTCTTTGTGATAAGTTTTCTAATCTTTGAGGCGGCCTTTTAAATATTTCTAATAGAATTTGTATCGTTTGTCTACGATATTGGCGGCTTTTTTGAGTGCTTCATATGCCTCGTAGGATCCGCGCATCTGGAACGTGTTTTCAAGCCTGTTCTGTATAGCTTTTACATCTTCATCCTTAGATGTTGTCACGTTATTGACTTCAAGCACATACACGCCGTTAATGCCTTTTACCGGACCAGAAAGAACCCCCTCGCCGGAAACAGTTGAAGCTGCAATCAGTGCAGGTTCCGAACCTACTCCGGGAACGGTGTATGATCTGAAGTTTATATTTGTTGCATCCTGAACATTAAGGTTCATTTTCTGAGCAAGCGCTTCAATACTGTTATCAGATGCCATATTTTTTTCGAACTCTGATGAAATAACGTCGGCTTTTTTGTCCTTTATCAGTGCAAAAGTCACATCATTCTCAACATCTTTCAAAGGAGCAATACCTGTTTCCTGTACCCTTGTACAGTATGCCACAACATAGTTATCTCCTATTTCAAAAACAGCCTGCTGGTTATTATCAAGCACGATCTGATCTTTTTCTGTGGTCTGGAACAAAGCCATGATAAGCGGCCTGGGATTCTCCAGTCCAGGCAAAGTCTTCTGCTGTGGTGCCACATCATTGGCTATTCTTTTGTTAAGACCTTCCTTGGCAACCGCTTTACTGAACTTATCATAAGTATTATTTACTCCGGCAAACTGGCTTGCTTCGCTATAGTATTTTTGCGATGTTGCTGAGCTGGGTAGTATCTTCCTGTCAATAATTCCAATATCATATTTCTTTACCGGTTTTGACTGAGCCAGTATATCAATAATATGTATACCGTATGAAGTCTCCACTATTTTTATATCTCCCTTCCTTCCTGAAAAGCATGCATTATTGAAAGGAAGTACCATTCTTCCCTCAGGGAACCATCCAAGGTCTCCGCCCAGCTGGGCTGAACCCTGGTCGTCTGAATTTGCCTGTGCAAGTGATGCGAAGGATGTTCCTGACTTAATAAGTGCAACAAGGCTGTCGGCTTCATGTCTTGCAGCTTCTACGGTCCTGTTCTGCCCGGTTGCGAGCAGAATATGACGTACATGAACTGAATCGGGACGTTCAGCAACATGCAGAAGCCTGGCAATTTTAAACGATCCATCTTCAATGTAGGGCCCGAATACGTTTTTCAGATCATCTTTCTTAACAAAATCTCTCAGGGTATCAGGACTTACTTCGCTGAGAGGGACATAAAAGCCTGTATAACGGGTATCAGCTGTTGTATTAATAAATTCCACTGGATCTTTTGAAACCTCATAGTCAGCCTTAGTCCTTTCGATCCAGTCCCTTGTCTGGTTTATATCATCCTGGGATGGGACAATCCTGAAAGTAACATATTCCACATCCCTGAGTGCTGTTCTGTAATAGTTATTCTTGTGCTTATTGTAATAATCATGCATGTCGGCTTCAGATATGCTTAAAGATGAATCAGATACTGATGCATAATTTTTTA
>DATFLA010000386.1:0-4934 GCA_035268305.1 Bacteroidales bacterium
AAATAACAATTCTGTCTTTATAAATATTCTTTATTTACTGCGGGGATGGTGGAATTGTCTCCCCTGCAGTCTGGCTGCTCGCTAAAAACACTCACCGGGTGTTTTCTTTACGCTCGCCCCTACCATCCGGGCATTTATTTAAATCATGTAAAAATAACAATTCTGTCTTTATAAATATTCTTTATTTACTGCGGGGATTGTGGAATTGTCTCCCCTGCAGTCTGGCTGCTTGCTAAAAACACCCACGGGGTGTTTTATATACGCTCGCCCATACCATCCGGGCATTTTAGAGTCATGCGGTCATGCAATATCACCTTCGTACCGTTGTACCGTCAGCCCGTCGTTGCCTGGTGCGGCAAATTTATAATAAATTATCTTTATTTAAAACAGCTAAGTCATTTTGGACAGCCGAAAGGGTGAATAGAAATAAACCCCCCTTCTGACTTTACATGCCTTTTTGAAACTATGGTAAACAAATGCATTGGCAGCAAAGTTTTTCAGGGGGGCGAATATTATTGTAGACCAGGTTTAATAAAATTCAATTTAGTAAAAATTAGATTGATAGTCAGATTTTTAACAATTTTTAATAATTTTTTCACTCAGAATAATGAGTATTCTTTACTGATTAAGAAGACGGGATTGCCATGCCTCCGGCAAAGCGAACCCTTAAAGAGATGCTATCAGTAAAAAGATCGCTTACGCGGTTTATTTATTATTTCCACATACCTCTTTCAGGCAAGCCTGAGCCGGTCTGTGTAAATAAAAAAGGCTGCTGATGCAGCCTCTTTTTCCTGAGCGGGAGACGGGACTCGAACCCGCGACCCCGACCTTGGCAAGGTCGTGCTCTACCAACTGAGCTACTCCCGCGATTTCACGGGCAAAAATAAGAATTTTTTTTTATCTGCAAATATCAACTGATAAAATTACGCCACAGTATTACAAAATACAGACATAACTATCTCTTGACCGGGCCCCAGTCTACAAGTATATCATTCTCGAAATAGAGCCATGTATTTCTGTAAATCCATTCTTCCTTTACAGTATTATCGCTGATTACTCTATTGATTTTTTGTGCAGTTCCCCAACTGTCATTAACCATTTCGGAGTTCATCCCTTTCCATATTTTCCCGGCCATCAGCTTGGTTGCCATGCTGCTTCCGTATTTGTTTTCAAGGTACGTGAACCTGCTTTCCTGAGGTGGCTCCTGTTGCTGTACCTGTTGTTGCTGTTGCTGCTCCTGTGGAACCTGGTACCTGGACTGGTCAGCTGGCTCTTCAACACTGGCAAGTGCAACTTTTTCAGGGTTGATAGCAGCATCCTTCCTGTAAATAAATCCTTCTGTACCCTGGAAAGAAACATTAAGATATGTGCTGTCTGATCCAAGAACTATTACAATCGAATCAGCCGGAATAATTACAATCACGGAAGTTAGGTCACCTTTTTCAGCAAAGAGACGGCTCGCCGATTTCAGTGTGGCAGTTGTGACCATCTCCTGGTCTGACTGGCTATTGTTTTCCAGGCCCCGGAGAACCTGTGTTTTGTCTGATTGTGCATTCCCGGAGATAGCCATGCCGGCTACCAGGAGGGCCATTAAGATTAACTTTTTCATCCTAAGAGATTTTTACATTGATGTAACGTTATTCTGACAGAAATAATTGCACCGGTTGATTATGAACCATAATAAAATCCGGTTACCGGTATAATAATGTCAAAAACTATACCAACTTATGGCAATAATAATAAAAACAATTCAGGAGATCATCCTGTTTTACCACATTGTTTGTAATTGAAAGAGTTTTTATTAATGTAACACCATGAGTATCTCATAGTATTACTTTAGGATTTTCCGGCTGACTGACGGGAAGAATAAAAGTAAATCGGGTCCATGCGCCCGGTTCACTGCTTACCCATATCTTACCCTTGTGATTCTCCACTATCTGTTTGGCTATAGACAGACCAAGGCCTGACCCGGTATTTATGTCTTTCGGGACATTAGTACCACGATAGAATTCATCAAAAACCCTGTGAATTTCTTCTTTTGGAATTCCAATCCCGGTATCAGTGATCCTGGTCATTACATGTGTGCCGTGGCTTTTCACTTCAAGAGTAATATTGCCGTTTTCAGGAGTATACTTTATAGCATTTAGAAGCAGGTTCGAATACAGTTCTTCCAGGGAGTACGGGTTGCATGTTATATTCCCCAGTGCCTTATCTGTAAAAACCTGTAACCGGATTTTTTTATCGGAAGCCAGTTGCCGAAGGGGGCGGACAATGGAACCAATAAGATCTTTCAGGAAAATCTCCTCGAATTCAGTATCTCTTTTAAGTCTTTTTCTTGTAAGACTAAGGAGGTTTTTTACGAATTCAGATAACAGACCGGTTCTGTTGAAAGCACGGTTTACGAAGTCTTTCTGCACTTCATTCATTGGTCCTGCCACACCTGACCTTATCACTTCAAGGCAACTGAATATTGCTGCCACATGTCCTTTAATATCATGGGTCACACGTAAAACATATTCATTCTTAAGCTTATCCTTGTTCTCCAGCTCCATATTAGCTTTAACATAACCTTCCTCGCTCTTAATAGATCTGTAAATTATAAGATGTGAAAGACTGACGATAGTAATAGCTGTAAGAAGGAATACGAAACCGGTACCGAAGATATAAAAAGCATTATTATGCAGTTCATTGCCTGCAAATCCTGTGAGGTTATAATGAGGAATTATACTGAAATATTCAAGAAACACAAGCAAGGCAACCAGGAAGATCGCAAAAATTGTATAAAGGTAACTTTTCAGTGTTGAAAATATGCTGCTTGCGATTATCAGGTGAAAGAAGTAAAAAAGTATAAGTGGGTTTTCTATTCCGCCTGAGTAGTGCAGAATAAGGGTTAAAAGGATAAGGTCCGTGACAATCTGCAGGTCTATATCCTTTTTGATCTTTTGAACGACACCGGGACCACCTTTGTATTTTATTTTCTTTATAATAATGCTGTGAAAGATATTGAGAAACAACAGTATTATAGTGATAATATATATTGGCATTTCAATTATAGGAACATCAAAAAGATGTCTTACAGTCAGGTTGGCTGCTATCAGCAGGACAATGGCAAACCATCTCAGCCTGATAAACCACCTGGCAAAGTGTATATGAGCCGGTACGAGTTTGTCATCCATCTCATGATAAATTAACAGAGATAAACCTTTTCAGGAGGTGACACTCTATTCTTTTACATCGGGCCAGTCAGACCACTTGCTTTTTTTCTGTTTCAGCAATTCTTCTACTTTTTCTAATAATTCTTCGAATTTCACCGGCTTGTCAAGGAATGAATCTACCGGTAAAAACTCTCCGTCAGTTTCAGGGGAGAAATTAAAGAAAGGATGTTGTGTATTAATGGCTGTAAGCATCAGAACAGGTATATCCCTGAACTTATCATCTGTTTTAATCCTGTTTGCAAAGTCAAAGCCTTTGGAGTCACCCTTTGTTCCGAACATCACGTCCAGTATGATAATGTCAGGTCGTTCCCTGATCAGGTTTTCATAACCCTTGTCTGTATCGTGTTCATAAGTGACCTTATAGCCCTTGTTTTCCAGCATCGCTTTCATTGCTGCGACAAAATCCCTGTCATCTTCTATGATCAGTATTTTCGGTTTCTCATTCATAGCAGTTATCTCTTTAATATTGTTATAAGTTCCAAAAGCAGCAAAAAACAAATAAAAGAAGCATAAACATCCTTGGTTATACAGGAGATCCTGATATCATTTTGTTTTGTAAATTACAATTTTTAACAGGGTTATGCAAATTGAATTAAACTAATAAGGTGTTAACAATGAGCTTAATGAAATCAAATATATGAGTGGCTACCCACGTGAATTATTGATCCGTTCTATAATCTTTTCGGCAGACTCTCTGACAACGGGTGTCAGATTTTCTCCGACACGGAGGTTCGCCGGCTGAATCCCCATAACCCAGGTTTTCATTTTCAGGAATCCTGATAGTCTTTTCAGTGATATGTTATGACTTGAAATATTAAACTCATTGATTTCTTCAACAGGCACAATGCCTGCATAACCGGGTTCTTTCCCGAAATCAATACAGTCGGCAATAACAAGTATGTCAGGTGCCATAAGATTTATCTTGTTGATGTAGTTTTCGATACTTACCTCGACAAGCAGGGTCGATATATTTAGCTTATCCTCAATCGCAGATACGATGTATACGCCCACCCCGTCGTCACTTCGTAATACGTTGCCCACTCCAGCAAAAAGGATTTTTGAGTTGTTGTTACGGAGAATGTCATTAAGGGCGCTTTGCATTCAGGACAGTACTTTTAATTGAATTTTTCTCTGGCAGTTCGGACAAAGGATGTTGAACATATCCTTACGTTTGAGGTCATCTTTGATTTCAATATCAGTATTTCCTGTTGAAGGTATGAGGTTGTCGTTCAGTTGATTGAGGATAAGTGTAGACGAATATCCTTTTGGGCCCAGTTTGTTTAACAAAAACATAATATGTTCTTTGGTAGTGATAACACTTCCACAACTGCTGCATATCAACAGTTCTTTTTCCTGTTTTTCGATATTTGTTCCACGGTCGAAAGTTGCCATGTCGTATATTGTATTCGACAGTTTTACTCCTTTCCCTGTCAGGCAAAAAGCTTCACACTGACCACAGAATATGCATTTACCATAATCGCGTGTTATTGTTCTTATGGCTTTATCAGCATTATCATTTATTACGATGGCTTCTGTAGGACATACATTGGCACATGTTTCGCAGCCGACACAATTTTTGTTATCAACAACAGGTTTCCCCCGGAATTTACCTGCGGGTATATGCTCCGTGTCCGGGTAAGAAGTAGTAAAAGCCGGTGAGAACAGTGAGCTTAGTGCTTCTTTGACTTCTCTTAGTTTAGGATATCTCATCGTTTTTAT
>DATFLA010000387.1:0-2005 GCA_035268305.1 Bacteroidales bacterium
ATTCTCTTTCCCATAGGGTCCTCATTGCCAAAATATTTCCTGGCATATTCCTGTGTGAGCACAAGTGATCTTGGCCTGACAAGTGCTGTTTTAGGATCTCCCTTGAGAAGTTTAAAATCGAAGACATTGAAAAATGTAGAATCAGCGAATAACAATTTATCTTCATTGAACTTTTTATCACCATAGCGGATCAACCAGTCTCCCATCTTTCTTAACCTTGTTACCTCCACTATCTCGGGGTAGTCCTTGAGCATGGCCTGCGCCATCGGAGGAGCGGTAACAGCCTGGTCGAGTTCGCTGCCGGCCATCCTGCCTACCACTTTCACCCTGTAGATATTTTTATAATTCTTGTGAAAACGATCGTAACTCAATTCATTAATAACGTAAAGAGAGATAAAAAGGAAGCTTGTGAGACCTATTGCTAATCCTCCTATATTCAATAAGATATACCCTCCACGTTTTCTTATGCTACGTGCCACTGTGACAATGAAGCTCTTTAACATATCAGATTTATTAGAAAATTATTAACTGGTGTACATAAATGACATATAAAAATCTTTTCTGCTGCATATTAAAATACCTATTTTTATCATCTTAAGTTATAAAATAATTAATTGTTTAACGAATGAGACGGAGATACATTTTGCTGACGGCTGTAATATTACAGTCCTTTTTTACAACGCTTAACGCCCAGGATAAAATTTTCACTGCCGGCGATTACCTGAACAGCAGTCTTAGACCGGCTTCTGTTCACGGACTGGAATGGAGAGGCGATATGAACGTTTTTACCTGGATTGAGAGCAACAGCCTTATCCAGGAAAAAGCAGCACAACCATCGGAAATAGATACACTGCTTTCCCTTCGTGATCTCAA
Organism: Bacteroidales bacterium; assembly: GCA_035268305.1. GTDB lineage: Bacteria > Bacteroidota > Bacteroidia > Bacteroidales > VadinHA17 > LD21. The sequence continues at coordinate 874 of DATFLA010000387.1, forward strand.
TACATCTTTAAAGAAGGCAAAAGAAGACGAGCTCAGTCGTTTCCCTTCAGTGAGGTGGATGGATGCCGACAGGTTTTGGTTTCGCGTGCACAATAAGCTTTTTATCTATGACATGACTGGATCTTCCGTTTCAAAGGTTAATGAATATGATGGTAACGGGGAGAATATAAATATCGACAACAGCACTCTTAATGTAGCTTACACTATAAAAAACAACCTTTTCGTTTCAGTGGCCGGCAAGACAATGCAGGTTACAGAGGAGGAGAATCCGGATATCGTTAACGGGCAGGTGCCCTCGAGAAATGAATTCGGTATCAATGCGGGCTCTTTCTGGTCACCCGGCGGTAAGCTCCTGGCTTTCTATGAGAATGACCAGACAGAAGTGACTGATTACCCTCTTGTTGATATTTACCACCGTATCGCTCAGCCTGATCCTATTAAGTACCCCATGGCTGGAATGAAGAGTCAGAAGGTAAGGATTGGCATATTTAATCCGGCCCTGAATGAGATTGTTTACCTTCAGACCGAAGGTCCTGAAAATCAGTATCTGACATCTGTTACATGGGATCCTTCATGCTCCTTTATTTATGCCGGTGTGCTTAACAGGGCACAGAATCACCTGGTGATGAATAAATACGATGCTGTTTCCGGTAAACTTGTTAAAACCCTTTTTGAGGAACGAAATGACAGGTATGTCGAACCCATGAACGACCTTTATTTCCTTAAGTCAAATCCTGCCGGGTTTATCTGGCAAAGTCGGCGCGACGGATGGAACCAGCTTTATTTATATGACACTGACGGGAACCTTATAAGGCAGATTACTCGCGGTAAATGGGAAGTTACCAGGCTGCTTGGTGTTGATCCCGGCGGTCACGCGGTCTTCTATGAATCGACGGCGCAGAGTCCTCTTGAGAATCATCTATACAGGACTGACATAAAAACCGGAAAGACAGTTCGTCTTACTGAAGATGAGGGCATTCACCACATAATGCCGTCGGGAAATTCAGATTATTTCCTCGATACATACAGCGGTCTTAAAATGGCACGTGCATATTATCTTCTCGATGAGAGTGGAAATAAAACTGATGTCCTGAAGGAAGATGTCAACCCGTATAAGGATTATAAAACCGGG
>DATFLA010000388.1:0-10216 GCA_035268305.1 Bacteroidales bacterium
AAAGCGAAGCAAAAGAGCTTGAAACCCATATAATAGCAGGGAATATACCAACAATAAATAGAAGCAGTCCGAAAAGAATTATGAATATGGATACAAATCCAAGGAAGAATACTGTCCATCCATGACCTTTTGTCATTTTCCAGCTCATCTCTACCGATTCTATCGGATCCAGTTTTTTATCCATTATTATATAGGGAACAAAAGCCAGACGGCATGCAATTATTATACCGGGTATCACAAGAGCAATAAGTCCCAGCACAACAAGTGCAAAAACAAGCAGGTTAGCCAGTATTATGGAAAGATAATTCTCCATAAAACCTTTGATAAGATATTCAAAATCCGGCTTTATTTTTCTTACGGCCTGGACGAAGATGAAATTGCCGCCATATTCAAAAACAGGGGCTACAAGAAAAGCATACAACATGCCTATAAGCCCGAAAAAGGCTGCGAAGATCCCCAGCGATCCGATTGTAAAGAGATCTCTCATCCCATGAAAATGATCACCACTGAACATCCAGGGCATATGCCTGAAATCAGACGGATTAATATGAAAGTTAAACATCTTCAGTGGTGCAGTTACTATAGCTAAAATCAGAACCACAAGGAACAACCTTAGAAAATTATCGGTCATTACCTTCCAGCCTGTACCCAGGCTGAATCCAAAATCGGGAACGAGATTGTAGTCATTCTTTGTTTCCTGCGGACCATTTGATTCTGTCTGTCCGTTTGTTTCCTTTGTTTCCATGATGCTGTAATTATTTGATTAATAAAAAGGTTCAGTTAATTTTTATCAAATTTAAACCACCCTGTCAATACCTGCTTCATACTATAGTAGTGATTTATTATTTTCCTACTTAAGTATGCATAACACTACTTAAGTAGTATGCAGTTTACAACTCCCTGTAATTTTGTTTTTTCTTATCTTTAGAAAATGTTGCAATACTTGGGATATCTTATTTTTATTATTTCGGTGGCACTGGCTGCCGGAGGAGTAGTTCTCTCAATACGCCTCAGGAATAAGTATCACAACAATGTCTTCTCATCTCTTCTTTATTATGAGGTATTCATCTATACCTTCGGGTTTTATGGCATCTGGGGCCAGGTAATTATCAAAGTATTGTTATCGCAATATATATCTGCAGACAACCTGTTGCGCATTTCGGATATTGCACTCCTGATGGGTCTCCCCTTTCTTGTATTTGCATGGCTTATGCTTTTGCAGTTTTCTTCTTCTTTGTCGGGCAGGAACAACAAGTCTCTTTTCCTTATGCTTTTCCTCCTGTTGAACTTCTCTGTTCTTACTGCTTTAGGTTATTATTTTTCGAAGGAACACGACATAAAACCCGCTGTCATTATTAAAGGATATTTCATTATCATGAACCTGATATATTCGACAGCTGCCTCCGTAATTATACTCTTAAGCAGAGAGAAGAAGGTATTACTGAATAACAAAGACAAAAAAGTGCTGCCAGCATTCATTTTAATGATTATGATCATCCAGAATGTGCCGCTGCTATTTTACAATAATGAATTATGGATAGCTGTTGTATTCATTTTTGTATTTTTTGCCGGTAATACGTTTTTGCCGGTTTATTTCAGTTACTTAGCCACAATAATTAATAGCGCGGCTATAATAGAGAAGTATAAGGATATCTCATTTGATGATTTCTGCAGAAAATTTGATGTCAGTCCGAGGGAGACAGACATTATCAGGGAAATTTGTAATGGACTGAGTAACAAGGAAATTGCCGAAAAGCTGTTTATCAGTCTTCAGACTGTAAAGGATCATTCACACAGGATATACATCAAAACAAATGTACGAAGCAGGGCGCAGCTTATTACTCTGGTCCGCGAGCTTAAGCAGGAATAGGTCCTATTCGGAAAACTTTAGAAAAACCAGGACTTTCCCGGTATCGAATGCGAGATTAAACTTTTCTGCTGTTGCTTCATTCAGAGTGGCCATCCACCAGTTACCCAGTTTTGTGTTATTAAGAGGATATCTCAGTCCCGATGAAGTAATCTCAGTGGCAGGATCAATTGAAAAAACAGAAACCTGCTGCCCCGGGAAGGAAGATATTTCCGAACCTTTAAGGAGAGGCAGAAAAAGTCCGGTATCGGTAACCATAATAACATTTACATTCTGTATATATTCTGCCAGGAGCGATATATTCCCAAGGGTATGATCTTCACGCTGTCCGGTGGCACCAACAATAACCAGATCATTATAGCCTCTCTCTATACACCAGTTAACAGATTTGGTAAGATCATTCGTTTCCTGTTCAGAAATCTCATAAATCCTGTCCCTGTATCTTAAGGCATGCATATCGCTTAATGAATCCATATCGCCTACTATTGCATCGGGTGTAAAACCAGCCTTTACAAGCTTCTTTACACTACCATCGCAGCAAACAATACGTTCAGCATTCCTCAGGTAAGCCAGGGGAATATGATGCTTTGGGAAATTTCCGTCGGCAACAATAACCGTACGTGGTATATTCCTTCTTTTCATGTTCCGGTTACCATTATTTTTTTATTGAGTGATCTATGCCATGCTCTTAGTCCTGCAAACGACATAATACCATAAATGATATATAATATTACGGTAGGATATAGCCCTTTCACTATAAACAAAACCGAAGACACAAAATTAACAATAATCCACAAATACCAGTGTTCATATATTTTCCGTGCAAGCATCCAAGTTGCTATTATCGACAGTGAAGTAATGAAGGAATCCCAGACCGGTACAGGAGAATCGGTAAAATGACTGAGAATAAACCACATAGGACCGTAAAGCAATAAAAAGACAACGAGGAGTAATATACTCAGGTTCAGTCCAATACGCGAAACAGGAAGCTCCTCTTTCTCTTTATTCCCTTTTCTCCTGTTCTTCCCCTCCATCCCTGCACCGTTTTGCCTTTGTGCCGTCGAGCCTTTCATCCACCAGTACCAACCCAGGCAGCTTATTACCAGGTAGTAAACCTGCAGGCTCATGTCTGCGTAAAACTTACTTGTGAAAAATACCCAGATATAAACAGCGGAGGTTACAATACCCACCGGCCAGAGCCAGATTGTTTGTCTTATTTCAAGAAATACGTACAGTATACCTGTAACGGCTCCAAATACTTCAATGTAATTATTTGTTATCCATGCGAATACCAGTTCCATAAATACTTAATTTCAGAAACGTATATCAAGCCGGCACATATAATTTGTTCCTGCCTGTGGAAAATAATACGACCATGTTTTTTCAACACCATTCTCATACCAGTTGCCTCCGTAGGCATTATTTTCATACATGCTGTTAAAAATGTTATTTACAATCAGCTGTATCTCCAGTCCTTTTACATTTTTAATGCGGGGAGAAAGATCAAGCCTGAGCTTATTCACAAAGTAAGGATCAATTGTCCTTGCGGCACTCATTGTATTATCAAAATACTGTTTGCCTACATATTTGCTGATGATATGGCAACTTGTCCATTTATTAATATCCAGTTGAAAATCGGATGAGAAAATAACTGTAGGTGAATAGGCAATATCCACAGTGCCCAGGTCCCTGCTCATGTACTGAGAAGTCCAGTCACCTGTATTATAATCTGTATAATATTCAGTGAAGCTATTTATTTTGTTACTGCTGAGTGTCAGGTTAAGGTTCCAGTTCACTATCTTGGCCAGTCTGATATCAGCAGATGTTTCAATCCCGATCCTGTAGCTTTTATCAACATTTGTCATTATTGAATACCCAACGCTGCTCAGTTGCCCGGTTGGTACTAGCTGGTCCTTGTATAACATTGCGTAAAGATTCACGCCGAAGAGCGATTTCCCTTTCCTGAGCTTGTAACCAAGTTCTGTATCATAAAGTGTTTCAGGATGTGGAGTGGAAAGAGGGTCACCCGAAGCTTCCTTATAATCTTCGCGGGTTGGTTCCCTGTGGGCAACAGAGAACGAAAGATAAGCATCCTGTTCTGGTGTTACCGACCAAAAAAGACCTGCTTTTGGATTAAAAAACCCATATGAGTGCTTCTGTGTAAGATCAGTAAAATCCGCATCAGGTCCGGCCATGCGATAATAAACATACCTGTACTGCAGGTCTCCGAATGCATTTAATGAGCCAGACAAAGCAAAGTTCACTTTCCCGTAGATACTTATCTCTTCCTTCTTACCTGTATTGAAATACCAGCGATAGCCCTTGGGTGTCTCTCCGGCATTCTGCATCCATATTATATTACCATAATGATCACCGTTATAAAGGTTTGCCCCCCCCCCTGCTACCGCCTCAAGCCTGTTTTTCTGGTACCTCACCGAATAAACAAGTCCGTAAAAATCATTTGCCAGCCAAAGCCGGCGTACCAGGTCAGATGTTGAAATAAGTGAATCCCCTGTGATAAACGGGACCAGTCCGTAATCGACCAGGGGCTGATCTTCGGCATATTCCTCATAATAACCTTTACCCCTTGTATAATGTAATGCAGCATTAAGGGAAAAAGCATCACTGAAAGTGTGACCATATATCAGCTGGAAATGATCCTGCTCATAGTTGTCACTCTCATTATCATAATAATGTACTATCCCCGAATCATCGGTATATTCACCGGCAGGATTATATTTCCTGTTAGTGACCAGGGAGTCTTGAGGAACTCCCCACCACCCTATCCCGGTATGCTCCTGTCCCAGCAGAATATTCAGCTTAAGACTCGATTTATCTGTTCGGAATATTCCGTTAATGAAAGCAGACCTGTGATCTGAGCCTGTCCGGTCGATATAACCATCACTTTTAAGATCGGATAGTCTCATCTGCAGTGCAAACTTACCATTAATAAGACCTGTTCCGGCAGCTACCATATTCTTAAGTGTATTGAATGAACCGGCAGAAGAACTCACTTCGGCAAAGGGTTCATTGCCAGGGTTAGTTGTCTCAATGCTTATAGTTGCACCGAAAGCACCCGAACCGTTAGATGATGTTCCCGCGCCTCTTTGTACCTGAATATTCTCAACAGAAGAAGCCAGGTCGGGAAGATCGACCCAGAAAACCTGTTGTGATTCCGGGTCATTAAGCGGGATGCCGTCTATTGTAACATTTATCCTGTTAGCATCAGTTCCCCTTATTCTAAGGTTGGTATAACCAACACCGTTACCTGCCTCAGATGTCTCTACAAGCGATGGAGTAAGGCTGAGAAGATAAGGCATGTCCTGCCCTGTATTCTGTTCCCTGATTGCATCCTTTTGTATTACTGAATATGCAAGTGGCGAATGTTCCCCTGCCCTTGTTGCATTAACGAGCACCTCCTGTGTTAAAAAAGGTTGCTGTATAAGCACAACATCCATTACAAGCTCCTTTTTAAGGTCTAAATCCCTTGTAAACGTACGGTAGCCGATGAAACTTACCCTGAGAGTATACTTACCGTCTTTCAGACCACTAATAATAAAGTGCCCGTCGGATCCGGTATGCGTCCCCAGACCTTTATTCCCGACAGTCACTGCGGCTCCTGCCAGTCCATTCCCTTCCCGGTCGGTCACTTTTCCTCTGATTACCGAACCCTTTTCCTGGAAGCCGTCAGCTACAACAGTCAGGGAATATGCCAGGAAAACAATAAAACAAATTAATCTTCTCATTTAATGATTATTAAATTTAACTTTATAATCAGGTAAATGAGGTTGCTGAAAAATGCTGATGTTTTGATACTCTTTTTTCCCTCCGCCGGCATTATCCGGATCAGGTTCAAGGGTATGATCTCAGCCCGTAATTATTAGGCACCCCATTTTTGATACAGCAAATTTACAACCTTTTATGAAAATATTGGTTACTCTGATAATATTTTGCCTTAAACAGAAGGTGATATATATTGCCGGGTTATCATCATCGTTTGATCAAATGTTTCCCCGGTGATATTATTTTTTTTTTAATTTAGCATTAAAATCTTCCTGGAGGAATGAAAAATCTTTTAGAGAAACTTAATTATAAAGGACAGGAAAGAATTGCGCTGATAAATGTGGAAGATAGTTTCAGGACTACCTTATCATCTGATTTAAAGAATGTCAGAATTGATAGTGAAATTGATCCCAGGTTTCCTTATGAATTTATTATCCTCTTTGTTAGAAATTCCGAAGAGGTGGATTATTATTCCCCGGGGGTGATTCATAACCTGGTTGCCGATGGAATATTATGGATCTGTTATCCCAAAAAAAGTTCCAAAAATTATAAATCGGATGTGGACAGGGATCATGGGTGGAAAACGTTGAATAATTCCGGACTGCATGGGGTAAGACTGGTATCGGTTGACGAAGATTGGTCGGCTCTGCGTTTCAGACATGTACGGTATATAAAATCTATTTCAGGAAGGTTCTCAAGAAACTAATGATTCAGGGTCCTGACCGCTTACATCAGACTCCTAATTTTCAAAAGATGATCAAAACAATGCTAATAGATACTCCTCTTGGAGAGATGATTGCAGGAGCCACAGGGGTAGGCATTTGTCTACTGGAATTCACCGACAGAAAATCGCTGGAAGCCGAACGGAATTATATAATGAAGGAATGTGATGATCAGATTGAAGCCGGCGAAAATGAACACCTGAGTAAGCTCGCAGAACAACTTAAGGAATATTTCAGCGGAGACAGGCAGGAATTTACTTTACCACTCGATATCAAAGGGACAGAATTCAGGAAACTCGTATGGCATGAGCTTCTTAAAATTCCTTATGGCACAACACGAACATACATGGAACAGGCTGCGGCACTTAACAGGCCGTCATCGGTAAGGGCTGTTGCCAACGCTAATGGCGAGAATATGATAGCTATTATTATCCCTTGCCATCGTGTCATCGGCTCCGACGGGAGTCTGACAGGCTATGGCGGCGGACTTGAAAAGAAAAACTGGCTTCTTGAACATGAAAAAAAATTTTCAGGGAAATCATTTGAACAAAGCCTGTTCTGAATAAGTGATCTGAGAAATTTTGCTAATCAAACAATTATAGTATGAAAACCATCTCTTCAAAAAAGAACCTGGGACTGATAATAGTATCAGTTGCTGTATTGGCCCTGTTGGGTTGCGCAAGAAATGAGCCTGTTGATCAGTGTCTTACAGGACATACTTATGGATTCCTGGGTGGCCTGTGGCATGGATTCATCGCACCTTTTGATTTCATTGGCATGCTTTTTAACAAGGATATAACTATGTATGCACAGAATAATAACGGTGGCCTCTATGCACTGGGCTTTCTTATAGGAAGTGGCGGATGGGGCTTCTTCAGCAGCAAGGGAGCAACAAAAATGAGGACAGGAAGCGTAAGGTTCCAGTCGCGGAGATTTGATGAAGCTGAAATAATTGACTGAGGATTCACGGGTGACCTTTTTACCTCTTATGCACATACTATGGCTTTGAAAAGATATAACCACGGTAAATTCTTCGGACCTTCACTCAGTTATGCCGGCTTGGTTTTTACAGCCACCGGTATATTTGTAGCTTTCTATCATGTTACAGCCCTCATCCTGCTCATTCCGGGACTGTTTCTCGCCTTAACAACAAATGGTACCGTAATAGACACCGGTAACTTGAAGGTCAGATCCCTTACAAGGCTCTTCGGAATAATTCCGGTGGGGAAATGGTATGATACTTGTACTTTCTCAGGATTCACAATTGAAAAGGTGAGAAGCAGGTACACCACATACAGCCGGTCTAATTTAAGACTCGACACGGACAAAACAGATATCAGGCTGGTGCTTGTCAGTAAAGCATCACCCATAAAGATTATCGTGAATAAATACCCGACTTTCGAGGATGCCCGTAATGCATTGACAGAATTGTCAGCACTGATTTTCCCCGAAACAAGTAATGATATTACAGAGAACTGAGGTAAATGGAGACCATAGAAAAAATAATTAATATTGAAAAAACTGTAAGAAACAGCCAATCACCGTTCATAAGATCATTGCCGAAATTTATAATAAATCTTATTGCCCGTATTGTAAAGCAGGATGAAATAAATGCTGTTATCCACAGCAATCACAATAAGGAAGGTGTGCCCTTTATTAATGGCGTACTGGACAACTGGAATGTAAAGGTTGAAGTTAAGGGAGATGGGAACATTCCGGAAACAGGTAGATTTATTTTTGTTGCAAATCATCCTGTCGGCGGTATGGATGCCATGTCGCTTTTTAGTGTTGTATACAGCCATTTCCCTGATGTAATATTCCCTTCAAATGATCTTTTCAGGTATATACCGCAATTAAAAAAAGTATTGCTCGGCATAAATGTCTTTGGTAAAAACTCAAGGGAAACAGCAGAGAAACTAAACTCACTTTTCGGATCATCAGCGCAGGTACTTTATTTCCCTGCCGGGGAAGTTTCCAGACGAAACAAGAGAATAATATCTGACATTGCCTGGCAGAAATCATTTGTGACGAAAGCTATACAGCATCAAAGAGATATCATACCGATTCATATAAGCGGAAGAAACTCTGACATGTTTTATATTATAGCCCGCCTCCGCAAGATGCTTGGCATTAAGCTTTATATAGAAACAATGCTTTTGCCACGGGAAATGGTAAAGCAGATCAATTCCACATTTACACTGACAATAGGAGAACCTGTGTCGTGGAAGTCACTGACGGGCTCACGGACTCATTATGAATGGGCACAACAAATAAAGCAGATTGTATACAGCCTTCCCGCGGAGAACAAATGATTAAAACGGTCTTTGTACTCCATAAAAAACTACTTTAGCAGGAAATTTACAGATTATAAAATATTATTCAACAAACTCAAAAAGTTTAACTGATGAAACAATACATAAAATCACCTTCAATAGTTGAAGCAGCAGGGACAAAAGAGAAGATCATAAGGGAATATTTCGGACATGTCAACAGCGATACGTCTGAGGTCAGCATTGCCCATATGGTAAGTCCTGAGGGATGGGTTGAACCCGGCCAGTGTCCGGAGTTCAATGAATATACTGTAGTTTTGAAGGGTAAACTCAGGATAAATACTTCCGATGAAGAATTTATCGTTTCGGCAGGGGAAGCTATTATGACGGGAAGCGGAGAATGGGTTCAGTACAGTACCCCCTTTGAAGGAGGAGCGGAGTATATAGCTGTTTGCCTGCCTGCATTTTCGCCGGACATAGTACATCGCGACAGCTGAATAAATAAGGATCAGGAAGGAGTACCTTTTTTTTTCGCTTTACGTGCCTTAATAATAAGGTAAATAACGAAACCCACTCCAAGAGCAACGAGAATGTGACCAAGGTACGGGAATATCTGTTCTCTTACCTCGTACAGGTAATAGCCTATTATAGCGAGTATAATATTCCAGATGCCTGCTCCAAGGAAGGTATACATTATAAAATCGCGAAGGTTCATTTTCGCCAGGCCAGCCGGTATGGAGATGAGATGACGTATGCCGGGGACAAGTCTGCCAATAAATGTTGATGTTTTACCATTACGCACAAAATACTCTTCGGCATGCTGTACCTTTTCCTTCGACAACAGGAACAGTCTCCCCAGCTTCGATTCGGCAAACCTGTAAACAATCGGCCGCCCAAGGTAATATGCCAGGGTATAATTTATGAGTGAACCGGAAAGTGCACCCACAGTTCCGGAGAGTACCACAAAAAAAACATTCAGATCACCCTGTCCTGCTTTATATGCTGCAAAAGGAATAACAACCTCCGAAGGCAAGGGTAAAAAAGTGCTCTCAATGGCCATTAGAAGAGCTATTGTAAAATAATTGAGATTAGCCATGTACCAGTCGAAAAGACCATGAAAAAAATCCATAAACATCCTGCAAGTCTTTTATCGTATCAGCATATGATACAGTTAGGTTGCAATGATAATACTTTTATATGTCACTGCCAACATGTTTATTACCCCGACCAAATTCTCATCAGTGCTTTTTGCCGGTATCGCCGGGAAATATTTATGAAATTTTAATATAGCTGCATCGTATATAAAATCATCCTTCCCGTGGAACAAATATGCAGATGGTTTTTACATGGAATTTTGTATTTTTAAGTGTCTTACGGCTAATAATGAGAACGGATGAAAGAAATACCGGCGATGGGGAATAATCTTAAAAGCAATCTGGCAGGATTGTTCAACAACATTTTCCATATCTTCCTTCAGGTAAGATAATTCCCAGGAGAACGACCTGAGAGGGCTTATTAAAAAATATATATATGAAGGTCATTAAAGTAAACGACAGGAGAACACGTAAACAATT
>DATFLA010000389.1:0-2298 GCA_035268305.1 Bacteroidales bacterium
TACAAAGATATTTGTAGTACGACATGCATACCACTTCTTTTCCGGTAATAGTAATTTGTGTTTCAATGCTGCTTTATTTAGTTCCATCAACTCTTACCTGATCCTCCTGTAATAAACCAGGCTATAGTTATGGAAAAGTTCAGGATGCAGAACGCATGCAATATCATTTAATATTATATGCGGATGAAGTATTCCATTTTCCCAATAATCATTCCCTCCTTTTTTTGTAGTCCTGTTGTCATTATTATAAATATTATCGTTGATGTAACAGTTAAGATCCTCAAAACGCCTGTCCACCAATGCTATTTCCTTCCGCGATGAAGCAGAACCTGTGTTAAGCCAGTAATTGGCCGACATAGCCTTCACAAAAACATTTTCAATTCCCATAGGAACAGCAGTAGCCGACTTGTTATCTTTCCACAGGTAGCTGCCTCCTGCATCACTTATAAGCTTGCTCATATAAGAGTTACCGGGTGAAATATACCATGTATCCTTAAAAGGAAGACCCAGGAGTACAGCGGGTCTGTGGGAAATATTACTGGCAATAAAATTTTTTATACTGTTATATGAATCAACTTCTGCCCTGAAAATACTGTCGGCCAGAGCTTCCCTGCAAAACAATGCGCCAAATACTTTAATCCATTCGGCCCTGGCAAGAGGATTATTTTCAAGATATTCGGCATCAAAAGCAACTTTGATTCCCAGTTCCCTGAGCCTTCCCACATAAGCTGCCGACTCACTGCCTATTCCATACATCATTATAAGATCAGGATCAAGATCAATTATCATCTCCTTGTTTATATTTGTGTCGTAGCCGACATCTTTTACAGAGTCGTGTTCTATCATTCTTCTGATACTAGCGGAATAAATATAGTCCTTTCCCGAAATCCCAACAATTGAACTCTCCTCTCCAAGGGCCGAAACCATTGCAAGATGCGTGGTCGACATACATATAATTTTCCTCAAAGGAATAAATATCACATCAGATGAATCATAGCCGGCAGGTATTTTCATTCCCCTTTTAATAAGGCAGTAGCTAAAACGTACATTGTCCGCACCCTGCCATGGATTATTGATAGAGACTATAATACAGGAATCAGTATGATCAATGGAAAATAAGCCGGCAAATAGCGGATTGCTTTTCGTAATGCCTGTGTTTCCGGTGTGGATGGACTTATTTCTATTGCATCCCTGAATTAAAATAACAAGCAGGCAAACAGATGAAAAGATCACTGATCGTATAACTGACATCCGGTAGTTTCTTTAGTAAGTTAACCTGAAACACATCGAACCCGGTATCACTCCCGCACCGAATTTTGCCACAAAAGTCCCGTCGTTCTTATAATACAGGAGGTAGCCATTCTGGACATAATCAACAGGATCGGTAACAAAAATATCACTATTGACAGGATTAACAGCAAGCTTATAAAAAGAGGAGCCCGATTCCGCTACAAGGATTGATCCGGGAAGCCTTTCAGCATTGATATCCATTTGTCGCACTCCGCTTTCAAGATAATACAGAGTCTGTCCGAAACCGTCTATCCTGAGACATGTGGGAGATGCTTCCAGGCTGGGAAACTTTAATTGTTTTTCAACTGTATTTGAAAAAGTATTTATCATATCCAGTTCGGCATAATTTTCTCTTTGCCAGCCTCCGTTGCAAAGTACCCATACATCTTGGTAACGGTCCACCACCATACTCTCCGGTTCCCTGCCAACACTAATGGAATCGGCAACCTTATCAACGAGGGCATCTATAACCATTACCTCACTTCCTCCTGCCCAGTTAGCCACATATGCCATGTTATTGCTCACAACTATCGATTCCGATGTTCTTCTGATATTTATATACCCTGAAACAGAATTTGATAACAGGTTTACAATTGCTACAGAATCGGAATACAGACTTGTCACATAAGCTTTATTATTATTTACTATTGCCATATTACGGGGAGAAATAAGGCCGTTTATTGTCGACCTGTGTTCCAGAGTAGTAAGGTTAAGAACCTCTATCTTTCCTGAATTATTGACAACAATATATGCTTTATCACCATTTATAACCATTGAATTAGGAACATCGCCAAGCGGCCTGGAATTAATACTGTAATACAGGTCATTGGTTATTTTCATCGAGTCGTATGAGAAAAATGAAAGAGAACCGTTTCCGGAGTTAAAATTCCCTTCGTTTAATAGTATCACTCCTCCACCAAGTTTGACTTCTGAGGGAGGTAGTTCAGGCTCTTTTGAACATGAGATCAATGTAAGAGCAGGGAGCAGAAACAATATTAGCTTTTTCAT
>DATFLA010000390.1:0-2055 GCA_035268305.1 Bacteroidales bacterium
AACACTTACAGCAAAGCAGGGAAGCTTCATATGCCTCGCCACGATAACCTCCGGAACAGTCGACATCCCGACTGCATCAGCGCCAATTATTCTAAAATATTTGTACTCCGAAGGAGTCTCAAACGTCGGACCCGAGGTTGCAAGGTAGACCCCGGTATGAACCCTGATACTCTTTGCTTCCGCTATTTCAACCGCCCTTTTAATCAGTTTTTTATCATAGGCTTCCCCCATGTCCGGGAAACGCGGACCTATCCGGTCATCATTAGGCCCGAGAAGAGGGTTTGGTAGAAGGTTTATGTGATCATGTATAATCATGATATCGCCGATACGAAAATCAGGATTTACCCCGCCGGCAGCATTCGAGAGGAAAAGGGACCTGATACCCAGATATTTCATCACCCTCACAGGCAAAGCAACCTGCCCGGGACCGTATCCCTCATAATAATGAAACCTGCCTTTCATGGCAAGTATTTTTTTGCCTCCGAATTCACCGAAGATCAGCTTACCTGCATGCCCTTCAACTGTTGATACGGGGAAGTTGGGGATATTCTTATAATCGATCTCTATACTATTCTCAATTTTAGACGCCAGCTCTCCCAGTCCGGTACCCAGTATGATGCCGGCTTCAGGATCAATTATGCCCTCAGATCTAAGAAACCCTGTTGTTTCGTTTATTCTTTCTAACATAGTCAATTATCAGGTTATCAAATTCTTTCCTGTCGTCGTTAAGAAAATCTATTCCGACAGGTATATAATAAAAGGCCGTTTTTAATGATTCTGCAATATTACTAAATTCCCGAAACCTGACAGCATCTTTTTCGGTGGTAATAATATATTTTACAGGCGATTTGAGTGAAGACCAGGCATTTATTATTCCTTTAAGATCAGCTTCAGTATAATTATGATGATCGGCGTAGTTCATGTGTGTTATGTTCCTGCATTTATCATCAAGATATTTTTTCAGGGGATCAGGGTTTGCAATACCCGTAACAAGTACAATACTACAATCGCCTGATTCGACAGTCAGTGGTGGGGGTACATCTTTCACCTCTTCAAAGACAGGAATAGGATCCTTATAGACAATAGTCGTGAAATAAAGATTCTGGTATGGAGCCTTATCCATTTCCTTTACAATAAGTCTTCGCTGAATAGGCGACAGGTCACCCGGTGATTTGGTAACAAGTATAATGTCAGCCCTGTGCATATTGAAAGCACTCTCACGAAGATTTCCATAGGGGAGCATATGGTCGTTTACAATGAGTCTTTCAAAATCAGTCAGCAAAATTGAAACCCCGGGCCTTATCTTCCTGTGCTGGAATCCGTCATCGAGTATTATCACATCTGTGCCTGGATCGTTTTCAAGAATCTTCGTAATCCCGTTTACCCTTTTCCTGTCCACAGCAACAGTTATGCCGGGAAATTTCCGGAAAATTTGCAGGGGTTCATCTCCGATATCATTAACTCCAGATACTTGTGTGGCTATCCTGAAGTCTCTTGTTTTGCGTTTGTAGCCCCTGCTGAGAGTGGCTACTCTAAAGTTATTGCGGATTAGCAAAGATACAAGGTATTCTGTATGAGGTGTTTTTCCTGTTCCGCCAACTGTAATGTTGCCAACACAAATAACAGGCAGGTCAAATTCTTTCGAATCAAGTACTTCTTTATCATACAGGAAGTTCCTGATACCGGTAATCATTCCGTACAGCAGAGATAATGGATACAGAAGGATATTTCTTTTTTCCCCCATTCTTAATGAATCTCAATAAAATAAGGAAGTCTTGCCTGTATGCCTGACATATTTTTTATCTCCTCAACCATGTCAAAGTACCTGTATGATTCCCCGAGACTTTTCTTCATAATCTTCATCCTGACATCACCCGTCAGTTGTGTAAGCAGTTTTGTATAAGGATCGACAGGGACGGGCAGTTCCCTAATTGTGTAGATTACAATATCCGCGAGTTGTGCAGCTCCTGCAATAGCATCTTCCAGTCCTCCTATTGAATCTACAAGTCCTATCTCGTGCGCTCTGAGGCCACTCCAGACCCTTCCCTGTCCGAT
>DATFLA010000391.1:0-2914 GCA_035268305.1 Bacteroidales bacterium
CCGTAGGCATCGGATTCCTCAAGGAGCATCCAGGCAACAATTATAAGAAGTGGCACATTGAGGCTATTAAAAATGAAATCAGGAAAGCCAGAAGACTGACCAAAGGAATCCTGGGGGTCAATATCATGTCCGTGATCACTAATTTTTCGGACATGGTAAAAACTTCCATTGAGGAGGGCATAGATATTATTTTTGCCGGAGCTGGATTACCATTGGACCTGCCAAAATACCTAACTAAGGATTCCAGGACAAAACTTGTACCCATTGTTTCTTCCGGCCGGGCGGCCTCAATACTTTGTCAAAAATGGAAACAAAACTACGATAAGTTGCCGGATGCCTTTGTGGTCGAAGGCCCCAAGGCGGGTGGACACCTGGGATTTAAAAAAGAAAACATAGATGAGATAAGCCATTCCCTGGGAAATCTTGTCCTAGAAGTAAGGCAGGTTGTTCTGTCAATGAAAAAGCTATTTAAAAAGGAAATCCCAATTATTGCCGCGGGAGGGATATACAGCGGTGAAGATGCATATCGTATTATGAATCAGGGGGCCTCAGCGGTACAACTAGGGACCCGTTTCGTGGCTACCGAAGAATGCGACGCTTCTGATGGATTTAAGTATGAATTCATTCACGCCAGGGATGATGATATAAAGATCATCAAAAGTCCGGTTGGGCTTCCCGGCAGAGCCATATTTAATCGATTCCTTCAGGAATCGGTTGATGGAAAACGAAAACCGCGAATTTGCATGTACAATTGTATTCGCACATGTAATCCCAAAACAACCGAATTTTGCATTGCTCAGGCACTGCTGGAAGCCTGTAAAGGCAACCTGAAGGATGGATTTGCATTCACGGGATCAAATGCAGCAAGAATTACCCATGTCTCCACTGTGAAGGAGGTTTTTGAAGAGATACAAAGAGAATATACAAACAAGGCAGTATCCGGTGAAGATGAAAATCAAAGCAATGAATGATTGTTGGATATGAATGTTTTAAACCAATAAGATGGTAGTATTGGATAAAGATTTGCCTAACTTATTCCAAAACCATCATGGACACAGAGATGGTATTGGAACCAAAGAACTCACTGATAGAATCTGCAATCAATCTGCTGCAACTCGAATTTAAAAGAACCCTCCTTATGGTTCCGGGAGAGCTGAAAGACTATTTTTCCGGTATATGAATTCTATTTTTATCGGCTACCAGGAATTGGAGATTCCAACGATGTAATCATCCCGCCTGGGGTTATTTTACATAACGTATAATCCCAACAATCAGCAGCTCTAAGCTGATGCTAATGCTCCTGCGGTCTTTTACCTTCCAGGTATTGCACATTAGAAATGTTTAAAAAGAACTTGTTAGATTCATATCGATTAAAAGCCTATCTTTGCCGCTCGGTTAAAAGAGGCAAAGGAAGACCCGAATTTTTGTAAATCGCTTCAGCGTTCCCGGCCACGGGGTAAAATCCGATCATTTTTGTCATCACACGCCTTTTAAGATCGGATTGTATATATAAACCGGTTAGAGTATTTGTACGAGCCTGTCCGTGAATGAGAGGGAAGTCCCTTATTGTGAATTCCATTTTCTGAAACTTAGGATTAATTTATGTTACTCACACAGTGCACTGATCGCAAAATAGAATTAAAAACATGAAAAAATTTAGTGAATTGGGATTACTTGATCCCATTCAGATGGCAATTGATGACCTTGGTTTCCTTGAATCTACTCCAATCCAGGAAAAAGCAATTCCCAGGATATTGGAAACACAGCATGATATTATTGCACTTGCTCAGACCGGTACCGGGAAGACCGCAGCATACGGGCTGCCAATTATACAGCGTATCGTTGAAATGGATCACCATGTACAGGGACTAATACTTAGCCCTACCAGGGAGCTCTGTATTCAGATCAGCAAGGATCTTAAATCATTCTCAAAGTACACTGAAGGATTAAAAGTAGTCCCGGTTTATGGTGGCGCTCCAATAGACAAACAGATCCAGGCACTGAAAAAAGGTGCACATCTGGTTGTCGGGACACCAGGCAGGATAAAAGATATGATTGAGCGAGGTATACTGAAAATACAGGATATCCGCTGGTTGGTTCTCGACGAGGCAGATGAAATGTTGCAAATGGGTTTCAAGGAGGAACTTGACGCAATACTTGATGTTACACCTTCAGAGAAACAAACACTTCTTTTTTCAGCCACTATGCCTAAAGAAGTGTATCGCATAGCAAAGTTTTATATGAATGATCCGGAGGAGGTATCTGCAGGGACAGTAAATGCCGGCGCGGATAATGTCGATCACATTTATTACATGACCCATGCAAGACACAGGTATGAAGTGTTGAAGAGGATTGCGGATATGCATCCTGAAATCTACGGAATTGTTTTTTGCAGGACGCGAAAGGAAACAAAAGAGGTTGCAGATAAATTCATGAGCGACGGCTATAATGCCGATGCACTGCATGGGGATCTTTCCCAGGCACAACGTGATTATGTGATGAATCGTTTCAGGAAACGCCAGATACAAATGCTTGTTGCTACCGATGTAGCTGCCCGTGGCCTGGATGTAGCTGACCTGACACATGTTATTAATTACAATCTTCCCGATGAGCAGGAAGTATATATCCACCGAAGCGGAAGAACCGGAAGGGCGGGGAAGAAAGGAACATCTATCTCCATTATACACGCAAGGGAAAACAACAGAATCAGGAACCTGGAAAAGCTGTCAAAAAAGAAATTCCGACGTGTCATGATCCCCGAAGGCAAGGAGATCTGCAAGAAACAACTCTTCAACATGATCAGCAAAATGGAGAAAGTAGAGGTTCACGATGATCAGATAAGTGAATTCCTCCCGGAGATCTTTAATAAACTGGATTGGATGTCGAAGGAAGATCTGATCAGAAATTTTGTTTC
>DATFLA010000392.1:0-3550 GCA_035268305.1 Bacteroidales bacterium
ATCCTGTTAGGGAAAAAATCCTGAAAGGAATGGAACTAACCGATAAGAGACTCATCAAATACAAAAAGGACAGAAATCTTGACATGGTAATTTCCAAAGATGGCAAAGTGGTCAGGATTCCTGCAAAGGAATATGAACCCGAGGAATAATTGCACACCCGAATTGCACACCCTGTGGAAGCCGCATAATGCCAGCAAAGCTCAGTAAACATACGGTAAAAGGGTGGAGCATAATTCCCCGACGGACTTCGAGAAGATTAGGATGTTTCATTCGTCTGCCTTGACCATACCAAGTATTTTCAGGGCATTCTTATAGTAGATTTTTTCAAGTACGTCATCCGGTAAATAAACTCCATAAATCATCCAGCGTCCCTGTAAATGGTGACCTCCGGATGGATCGAAGTACTCATCATCCGTCTCAAGGAACCTGTAATAGGTCCTGTAGGCTTCTGCGTTGCAGGGTGTATCCGTGCCAAACATTACCCTGTCCTGATACTTGATCAGAAACTTCCTGGCAGTACGGGGTTGCCTCCCCAGTTCACTGATCCTCGCATCCACATCCACATAAAAATTTGGATATACCTCCAGCCAGCTGGCCACCTGATGCAACTCCTCCGGTAAATTTCCCATGTGTGCACCGATGAAAATTGTTTCCGGATGCCTTGCAATCACCCGGTTTCGCTGTGCAAGGATTTCTTCCTTGGATGGGTACTCATCGCTGTAAAAAGACCAGCCGGGATGGGCCCCGAGTTCATCATACCGCTCATTGTACCGGTCAACCGGTTCAAAAAAGGCTTTTGGGTCGGAAACATGGATGACTACAGGGATACCCAGTTCTCCGCATTTAGCCCAGACAGGATCGATCCTGGGATCATCCACTTTGACAAGTTTTCCGGTTTTATCTTTGTAACCCAGCCCTAACATCTTATTGATCTTAAGTCCTCTGATTCCTTCCTTGACTGCACGTTCAAGCTTTTCAGCTTCCTTTTTGCCAAAATCAGGCTCATCAATCTTACTGAAGTCAGGTCTGAAGAATACCAGGAACCTGTCTTCAGAGACAGCTTGCAACTCTTTCAGGTGCTCTTTGTAGGCATTGTCCTTTGAGTAACCATCCAGGCTGACACACTTCCAGACGCCTGCCTTGTCCATCTCTTCCAGAAATGCAGCAGGATTATCAGAGCTGCCCAGGTGATTGTGAATGTCAATCACCGGGAACTTTGGCTTAAGTACCTTTGTTTCCTTCACTACAAGCTGACTTTTTGGTCTCCAGTCCAACAATTTCAGATCTCCTTCCTGAGACTTTGCATAACCAGGAATCAAGAGTGCAGTCAGGCATAAAGTGGTGAATAATTGCCAGTTTCTTTTCATATCAATTCTATTTTGTCAATTCTGTTTTTATCAATTTTATCCCGGGCGATTCTCCTTTTTTCAAGATACGAAAATAAAGTGAGCTTGACATTCTTCTTCAGTTGGATTAACTTTAGTTACCTAAATCTTCAACAATGAATATTAATGATTATCTGACAGATGAGAACGTGTAATTGCTTATTTATTTTGATACTTCTGCTTGTTGTATCATGCGCAACAAACAGATCGGTAATCACCCAGAACAAGGGACAGGTAAATAATCATCGGTTAAGGGTTGAGTTCCATTCTTCAATCGCCTGTCCACCTACAAAACAAATTGCAGCAACAAAGGTCAATTACAAGCCCGTCAAAAAGAGGCACAGGAAAACTAACAGGAATGTCAAACTTAAAACCACCTTTAAGAAACCTTTTATCAACAGGAAGCCGGATTCCAAACTGACCAGGATGAATAAGCCAGCTTCAGTATATCCATTTAGGGTGTTGCTTCCGGGACCCATAGCAGAAAATACATCTGCTTTCACCGGCTCCCTGAATCAGGATATTTCCATGCCTTATGAACTCAGGCTCCGTTCCTCCCAGGTAAATCATACTCTTCCTCTACCCATTGCTGAAAGGCCATCAACCAAAACGGCTGCTTACGTGGGTAGTCCGGCCGATGCTGCTTTGAGCTCCAATGTAAAGAGTAAATCCGCCGGGGAGGAAAGTTTCAGCTACTCTCCCTTAAGTGTTACAGCAGACACAAATGAAGAGACCGGGTCCTCAATGTCAGGTATGAGAAATACAAAGCAGGCCCGTTTGCTTTTATTCACGCTTATATCAGGTATTGCTGGCTTTTTAGGGCTTGGACTTGCCTCAATTAACAACAAAAAAGCCCTTCAAATCTCAACATGGGCCGCACGAAAAAAACGCTCTTCAAGGTTCCTGGTTGTGATACTGAATATTCTTCTTCCAATTGGGGGGTTTTTAGTGGGTTCATGGTTTAATCGACTGGGCCTGGATCTTCCTGCTAATTCAAAGCTGGCCATGATCGGTCTTCTGGGCCTGACTGCCCTTTCCTACCCGCTGGTTCGCCCTGTGAATACTGGTGTCAGTCGCCATTACAGGCGAAGAAAATTCCATGACCTGCTTATAGTCCTGGGTTCAATTCTTTTCTTTATTTCAGCGGGGAATAATCATTTTTCAGAAAGGGCCACAAACCCAATCCAGAAAAACCTCTCTTTTTCAGAATATCGAAGTAACAGATTATCTGGCGAAAATTCCATTATAGCCGGAACGACTTATTCAACAGGTGACTGGGTCCTGGATCAGGTCAATATCAAGCAACCTGGTTTAAAAAGGAAGATGAAACCATGGAACATCGTACTGCTAACAATACTCAGTACAGCCCTTCTGCTGGCGTCAGGTTATGGTCTTGCTATACTTTCTTGTTCTATTGCATGCAACGGGTATGATACTGCTGCATTCATCTTATTATTCGGGGGAGCAGCAGGCCTTATTGCACTGTTCATAGTATCATTAAAAGCAATATTCAGGAAAGAGATAGTGCTCCCGGATACATCTGCATTAATTAGGTAAGCATATCTGATCATTTAGTTCTATTAGTGCTAACCAAAGTATTCGCCCGGCAAGATCCATTATTAAATCAAAGGGAGATATATATTTCCAGTTCAGATATCTCTGCTGGCAACTTCGGATTACAATATAAATGCGGCTTGAATGAGAACACGCTGGTACGATTGGCATTAATTAGTATTAATACTGGTTTTGAGTCATTCACACCGGCTGTCACAAATGAATTTCGTACCTCAGATTTTGAATTTATGTTGCCAGTTTGTATCTTAAGAAACATTAAATCCCAACAAATCGTGTTGTCAGTTTCCGTTTGAAGTTCTGAATTTAAATATTAGATAAATGGACCGTCGTCATCTGTTAAAACTCTTAGGATTTAGCGTTGCAGCAATTGGAACTGCCAGGGTTTTTGGTACTGAATGGGCTCCGGTTGAACTGCGCATTGGAGATACTCTTTCCGATCCATTTATAAAACGCTCAGACATTTCAAAGGTCAGCGTGGTCAAAGGCAATGATTGCCGGGACATAACGTATCAATCCCTGATGAACATCGAAAATGAAATTATGGCCTCACTTGAGGGCAAGAAGCGTATTCTTGTAAAACCCAATTTCGT
>DATFLA010000393.1:0-15674 GCA_035268305.1 Bacteroidales bacterium
CCATTAGGTGCAGTGAAATCAGGTTTCTGCCTTACAACCCCGTTCACCGGAGTACCTCCCCTTGAAGAGAAGGATGCAATAGTAGGTGGATTGACGCCATAATAAGGGGTATTATCATATTTAACAGCCCCCACTGTATTAGCACCTTCAGCATCTGCATGCCCGACAATAGTTGATGTGCCTGTGTTATACTCATTTATCGATATATCACCTCTGAAGACAACATATTTTAAGCGCGAATTATCAGTTCCGGCAGCTCGTGATATAACAATATTTGTTGTTGCATTTCCTCCCTTAACAGTGAATGGCAGTATCTCTATAGGTTCTTTACCAAGATTATCCCTGTTAAAACCAAAAAGAGTAGTGCCACTTACGTCGGAAAGGTATATATCATAATCGTTTTTGGCATTACTGTCATCATCCCATTGCAAAACTATAATATAATCACCTTCAACAAGACTTATGCTCTGGTATATATCTCCTCCGCCAAAATCATGGGGTGTCCCCGCAATTCCTCTTACTGATTTCCCTGTATAAGGTGTAAAGACAGCCGAATATGATTTAGTTCCAAAATTCCCGGCAGCAGAAAAATAGGATACTCCCCCTGCCGTAACAGAATCAATAGCCTGAGAAATAGGACTATCGCGAAAAAAAGGTTCAGTGATATAAGTTATATCATCCACAATAACATTACATCCAGCATCAGCCAGTTCATCTATTCCGGCAGCCATATCGGAAGGGTCAATATATCCGGTCCGGAATGCAAGATCAGCGCCGGGAGCAATATCGTGAACTATCTGAAGCATTGCACGCCCCTCATCTGATAAGGGAGTAAATGTATATGGATAATCTTTCAGGACCTGTACCTGCTGAAAATCACCGTCAATATTACCGGTGCCGGGAAGATCTCCGTTTGCAACATCCACTGAAGCAACTCCTTTTGAATTGTAACTGTCTGATATTACTCCTACCTTAACTCCTTTTCCTGAAATACCATAACCATTTCTTAGAAAATCTGAGCGCATTGAAAAATCACCAAGATCAATTGCCAGTCCTGAGTTATTGATTATTGTCTGAAATACAGGCTGAGCATATTCTATACTCGAAGAATAGTTATTAAGTGACATAAGATTTGCTATTGGGAACCAGCCTGTTACTTTATTATCAGTAACATCCTGCGATTCAACAACAAAACCTAAACTCTGAACAAGTAAATTCAAAACGGTGTTATAATAACCTCCGATAGCACCAACCTCTATAAGTACAGCCCCGTTTTTGATCTGAAATATATAGTCGCTTGTTGCAGAGCCTGTAGCCACATAACTGTTATAAAGAGAGGTAAGTTCCGGTCCTATAACTGTATTTGAAAGTTTTCCTCCCGGAGGTGGCGTATAATACGGATAAATGTTACTCTGACCTGTGCAATGATTTGAGTTTATGCTAGCAGTAACATCTTTTACAGTTCCATTTGGCAGTATCACATGCCACAATACCCTCTCATTACTTGTAAATACTCCCTGGAAAGCATTAACCTGTCTGCCGGATTTAAAATTATGCAGGGCTTTCAGTTTCTTATTACCTCCATCGTAAATAAGTGTACTGTTGGTATCAGGCACAACAACATCAGTCTTATTGGGATTGTCATAGCCAAAATTGGCCTTGTATGTACCATTACCAATATATTCCACGCATTCGAGGACTATTTCAACATCTTTCGTCTTCTGTGCCTTCATATTAAACTCGGAGGCAAAGAGAAAGACAGCAAGTATAAGAATACTTTTACCGGTGTATACTATCCTGTTTAAAGGAATTCCGAATTCCGGATGGCGTGTTTTCATGGGGTATGGGGTTTTATGGGGTTATTATTTCAATAAGAAAGACGAGGTTTCCGCCTGAGAACAATCAGAAATGCTATTCGAAAATAAATCTTCAAAGAACAGGGTTATCAGATAAAATATGATTCGAAATAATCTTCAATGTGAAGACTGGTAACCAAATGAATTTTAGGGGCAATTTTTTTAATGGTTATTTAGACTAATAACAATTAGCATTTAAACTTGTTCATTTATGTATTTATAAACTACTTGATTATAAAGAATAACAGGATGATTCACTATTTATACAAAATGTTCCGAATGAACCATACCGGATACTCCATCCGGTATATTAAATCCGATAAAAATAAAATCACCTGGCTGCATCCAAGTGTTAGTGATATGTCAATATATTTTACGATTCAATGTATAAATATTATACACACCTTACAACAAACACACATTAACTTATTATAAATAAACCTGTTATTAATTTGGCACAGAATTAGCCCCGGACAAAGTAATCAGGTAAATTAAATGGTGAACTGCTGCTAATTCACGACATATTGTAACAACGCCGGGACGGCAATTAAGTAATAACAGGAGAAGCTCTAAATAACAATTAAATGATAAAGAACTATATTAAAATTACATTTCGCAGGTTCCTCAGAAACAGGGTAACATCGGTAATAAAACTGTTGAGCCTGGTTATAGGCATGGTATGCTTCATTCTAATATCTCTTTACGCTTACTATGAGTTCAGTTTCGACCGCTTTAACACTAATTCAGATGAGATTGTACGTATAACTGCAGATATGACAGTTAACGGCAATCAGGAACAATGGGCGCTAACCGGTACCAAAACAGGTCCTGAATTTAAAAGAAACTACTCCCTCGTTAAAGCATACACTAGGATATACAAGGTTCCGGGGGTGGTTAAGAGCGACGAGGCTGTATACAATGAGAAGAGATTCTTATATGTTGATTCAGATTTTCTTAAGATATTTTCATTCCCGCTCCTGGAGGGAAACAGGAGTACTGCCCTTGATGCACCGTCAAAAATTGTACTTACTAAATCAATGGCAGAAAAGTACTTCGGTACGGAAGATCCATTAGGAAAAACAATACTTGTTAACGGAGAAAAGAGTTATGAGGTCAGTGGTGTCGCCGCAGATGTACCTGAAAATTCACAGGTCGTTTTTGACTTCCTTGCGTCATTCTCCAATCTGGGCATATCAAAAAATGAAAGTTGGTTTCCTGCAAATTTTCTTACATATCTTCTTCTTGATAAGGGAACCGACATATCGCTTCTTGAATCAAAATTCAATGATTATGTGCATAGTCTAAAAGATGATGAACTTGAAAATTCCGGGCTAGATAACTTCAGGTTTAATCTCGAACCTCTTACTGAGGTCCACCTGCACTCAAAGACCGACGGATTGACTCCCAACATGCCTCTTATCTACATAAGGATTCTTATTCTTGTGGCCATACTCATCCTTTCAATCGGCTATATCAATTACACGAACCTTACAATAGCCCAGGCTTCAAAGCATGAAAAAGAAATTATTATAAGAAGAGTACTAGGGTCGGGCAAAAAGCAACTTTTTACGCATTTCTTCAGTGAATCGGTTATTTATTCATTAATTGCCATTATTTTATCTCTTTACTTTGTCACTCTGATCCTGCCTTCCTTTAATAACCTGACAGGCAGGATGCTGCCAGCATCTTTATTATTAAATCCTGTAATAACAGGCATAATACTATCCTCATGCCTGCTTGTAAGCTTTGTTGCAGGTCTTTACCCTACACTTATCATTTCAAAACATGCCGGAGACGGAAGGTTAAAACCGGGAACAACAGGATCAGTATCGGGAGGCTCATTCAGAAAAACACTTATAATTTTTCAGTTTGTCGTATCCATAACACTTATTATCATAACATTGATTATCAGGCAACAGCGGACATATATTCAAAATAAGAACATAGGCTATAACAGGGAAAATGTGATATCTGTACAATTGGGAAAACAAGTATGGCCAAAATATTATAACCTTAAAGAAGCCCTGAAATCAGACCCTTACGTGGAAAATGTAAGTGCCGGAAATGTATCGCCTACGGAGGTCAGGTGGACAAATTTTATGTCGGTGCCGACAGAAACAGGTGAGAAAAAATTTATAACTAGGGCATTGCCTGTTGATCTCGGATACCTGAAGACACTGGGCATCAGCATAATTGCAGGTTCAGACTTTACTGAATCCGATTTTAAAAGGCTAAAAGCATCAGAAATAAATGAGTCCTTCAGTTTTGATTTAATAATTAATGAAACAGCTGCAAAAAAAATTGGCTGGACACCGGAAGAAGCGATCGGACGTAAAATCAATACCGGGTTTAACGGAACTGTTAAGGCAGTGGTAAAAGATTTCAACATAGCTTCTATGCATGAAGCTATAATGCCTCTGGTAATATTCCTTTATGATAACTATATAAATACGATGGTTATAAGGTTGCAGGGCAATGACACCCCTGCCGCCCTTGCGTCGGTAAAGAAAACCTGGAATGAATATATTCCCGACAAACCCTTTGAATACAGGTTTCTTAACGAAGAATATGATGCACTTTACAGGAAAGAGCAGAAATCGATGCAGATATTCAGCAGCTTTGCAATGATCAGTATTTTCCTTGCCTGTCTGGGATTATTTGGTATAGTAGCTGTAATAATAGTTCAGCGTACCAAAGAGATTGCCGTCAGGAAAGTAATGGGGGCATCGGTTCAGACTGTAGTTCTTCGCCTTATATCAGATTATGTCAGACCAGTACTGACAGCCATCCTGATAGCTTTCCCCATAGCCTATTTCTCTTCATATGCATGGCTCAAAGGATTTGCATATCGTATTCCTATACAATGGTGGGTATTCATTGTAAGCGGATTGCTGATAATGGTGATAGCCTTTTTAACGATTTGCACGCAGGCTGTAAAAGCGGCATTGTCAAACCCTGCATCTTCAATAAGGCATGAATAATAAGCCGGGAAACACATAAGAGGTCGCTTCAAAAGTTATATTTAACTGCTAAGCGCCCCTCCGAACAACCTGCCCTAATGACTTCGTTCAGGTGGGCGTTCAGTCGGTCGGGCCACAAAGATAAAATTCTAAATTTAAGCACTTTACGATCTTTGTGATTTACCTTGGCGATCTATGCGGTTAGATTTTAATCTTTTTATAGACACCCTCATATATCATATTATTTCAGGTCAAACCTGTCGAGGTTCATTACCTTGTTCCAGGCTGATACGAAGTCTTTAACGAATTTTCCACCGGAATCAGCACTTCCATATACTTCAGCAACAGCTCTGAGTTCTGAATTTGAACCAAAAACAAGGTCAACTCTTGTGGCTGTCCATGTCAAGTCACCTGTTTTCCTGTCATGTCCCTCAAAAATATCTTCGCTCCCGGATGATGCTTTCCATTCAGTATTCATATCAAGCAGGTTAACAAAAAAATCATTTGTCAGCACTTCCGGCTTACGGGTTAAGACTCCGTATTTTGTACCATTATAATTTGTATTCAAAACACGCAGGCCACCAATAAGCACAGTCATTTCCGGTATTGTCAGAGTAAGCAGCTGAGCCCTGTCAACCAATAACTCTTCAGGCAGTACCGAATATTTAGCCTTAAGGTAATTACGAAAGCCGTCGGCAACAGGTTCAAGAACCGCAAAAGAATCGACATCAGTTTGTTCCTGTTCAGCATCTGTCCTGCCGGGAAAAAAGGGAACCTTAACATCAAAACCGGCGTCTTTCGCTGCCTTTTCAACAGCGGTGCAGCCGGCAAGCACTATCATGTCTGCCATTGAAATCTTTTTACCGCCGGGTAATGAATCATTGAACTCTTTCCGGATTTTTTCCAGGCTATCAAGCACTTTCGACAGTTTATCCGGATTATTAACCTGCCACGATTTCTGGGGAGCAAGTCTTATACGCGCTCCATTCGCTCCTCCCCTCTTGTCTGAACCACGAAAAGTGGATGCCGAGGCCCAGGCTACTGAAACAAGTTGCGAGACTGATAATCCTGAAGCCAGTATTCTTTTTTTCAAATCAGCAATGTCTGCATCATTAACAAGTG
This sequence comes from Bacteroidales bacterium, assembly GCA_035268305.1. GTDB lineage: Bacteria > Bacteroidota > Bacteroidia > Bacteroidales > VadinHA17 > LD21. Next base: position 5,939 of record DATFLA010000393.1, read on the forward strand.
CATGATCCACATCTGGAACGGGATCCTGCCATATAAGATCTTCCTCCGGCACTTCGGGTCCAAGGTAACGCGATTTTGGTCCCATATCGCGGTGGGTAAGTTTAAACCATGCCCGGGCAAAAGCATCTGCAAACTCACCAGGATGTTCATAAAATCTCCTTGAGATTTTCTCATATTCCGGATCAAACCTTAAAGAAAGATCTGTTGTAAGCATTGTAGGAGCATGTTTCTTTGAAGGATCATGGGCATCAGGGATTATACCATCAGCATTTCTTGCCACCCACTGGTAAGCACCTGCAGGGCTTTTTGTAAGTTCCCATTCATACCCGAAAAGGTTTTCAAAGAAATTATTGCTCCACTTTGTCGGAGTCTCTGTCCAGGTGACCTCAGGCCCCCCGGTAATTGTATCACCCGCTTTCCCGGTTCCATAACTGCTTTTCCAGCCAAGTCCCTGCTCCTCAACGGGTGCTGCCTCTGGTTCCGGACCTACGTGTGACGGATCGCCGGCCCCGTGTGTTTTTCCAAAACTGTGACCACCTGCAATAAGTGCTACTGTTTCCTCATCATTCATTGCCATACGTGCAAAGGTCTCCCTGATATCCACTGCTGCGGCTACCGGGTCAGGCTTACCATTTGGACCTTCCGGATTAACATAAATCAGACCCATCTGCACGGCTGCAAGAGGATTTTCAAGGTCACGTTTCCCGGAATAGCGTTCATCACCCAGCCACTGAGACTCGGCACCCCAATATACTCCTTCATCAGGTTCCCATGCATCTTCACGTCCGCCACCAAAACCGAAGGTCCTGAATCCCATTGATTCGAGAGCCACATTGCCTGCCAGGATCATTAAGTCGCCCCATGATATCTTTCTGCCATACTTTTGTTTCACAGGCCAGAGTAACCTGCGGGCTTTATCGAGATTTGCATTATCGGGCCAGCTGTTCAGGGGAGCGAAACGCTGCTGTGCAGAACCCGCCCCTCCCCGTCCGTCACCTGTACGATAGGTACCTGCAGCATGCCAGGCCATTCGTATCAGCAAGGGACCATAATGTCCGAAATCAGCCGGCCACCAGTCCTGTGAATCAGTCAGAACCTCCTGAATATCTCTTTTTACGGAGGGAAGATCAAGGGTCTCAAATTCCTTTGCATAATTGAAATCTTCTCCCATAGGATCAGACAAGTGCGAATGCTGACGCAGAATATTAAGATTCAGCCTGTTGGGCCACCAGTCTGCATTTCTTGTACCTCCCCCGCCTACACTATGTTCATGCATTGCCCCCGGGTAAGGACATTTACTGCTTTTATCATATTTATTTTCCATGTAAATTAATATTTATCAGTTATATAAATCAGTTATATACATAACATTCAGGCTGCGATATTGTTTGAGAAAATAAACATCTTGAAACAATATACGATTCTTAAAGAAGTGCTGTTCTGGAAGATATTCAGGGAAAGTACAGACAGATGACAGGCGGTGAGGTCTGAATTAAACTGTTCCTGACTGGCCTGGAGTAATTTTATTCTTCTGGTTTCAAGTTTGGTCTCATAAGACTCAGGACATCCTGTTAAGAGTTTATTCCGCCCCGAAGGGGCTTATAACGACTTGCCCATCCTGAGAAGGGCTGCGCCCTCCTTTAAAGTATATCGGGCCTACGGCCTTGTTCAGGTATCCGGTTTATATTATGGTTGTAAATTGAATCGGTTTTTAGTGAGAACCCGGTTGTTCTGATATTATTTCAGTACTACGACTATGAATAAATGGTTAGTTAGTAATAAAAATAAAATTATTTAGCCTGTATCGTAAATGCATCACAGCCCCGTAGGGGCAAAACAGTTTAGCTCAGAGCGCAGCTCTGAGTAGAAATGCCAATCCTCTGCTAAAGCCCCGTAGGGGCGTAATACATTAAAGGTATCTTTCATCATACTCCACTCCATTCTCATCAAGAAGCCACTTATATTCCTCCATAAAACTTACTTTGTAATGATGCTTCTTTTGATCCCGGATATATTTTTTAACTGTTTCAACCTGTGACCATCCAACAGAAAAACCACCATAGCCTTCATGCCAGTAAAAATTACGATACTGAAGACCTTTGGTTTTAATCCACTTCGAAGAACTCTTTTTAACCTCTTCTGAAAGACTGGCAAGAGACATTGTTCTTGGTAAGGTACACAGAATATGGATATGATTGGCTGTGCCGCCAATTTGAAATGGGATTGATTTGCAATTTTTTAAAACACCGCCCAGGTAAGAATATAACTCATCTTCGATATTTTCAGGAATGAGTACATGGTCGTTTATTGTATGAAAAACAACATGAGAATAAAATTTTGAGAATGATTGAGACATATTTTTTGCTTTTAAAGGACAAGATAAAGGTTGCCGGGGCCAGATTTGAGATTTTTGTATTTTTTTATTCCGCCCCGAAGGGGCTTATAACGACCTGCCCATCCTGAGAAGGGCTGCGCCCGCCTCTAAAGTATATCGGGTCTACGGCCTCTAGGAAGTCACCGGTAATTTACAGGTATATCAATGAGGGAACCTGATTTCGAAGAGATAAGGCCACAATTTACCAGTTACAAAGATCCTGTCGGATACAGGGTCCCAGGCAATACCATTAGTTGCTTCAGACTTCCTGTATTTCTTTTGCGCCTTTATAAATAAAGTTGTCAGATCCAGCAAGCCTGTTATCTTTCCATCGTCCGGGTTTATCCTCGCTATATAATTTGTAGTCCATATATTGGCATAAATAAAACCGTTTATATACTCAAGTTCATTTACATAAAGTGCAGGTGACCCGTTATATGTAACACTTATCCTTTTAACCACAGTCATGCTGTCTGGGTCAAGGTATGTAAGGTAGTTCGTGCCATCGCTCATAATTAAGTACTTCCCGTCAGTTGTCATTCCCCATCCTTCCTTACTGGCATATCTGAAAGTACCTGTTTGCCTGAAATCGTCAGCATTATAAATGAAACCCATCTGATTTTTATAAGTCAACTGGTAAAGCTTATTATTAAGAAACAGTATTCCCTCTCCGAAATATTTATTCCTGTTTATCTCTATTTTAATATCCAGCTTACCTGTAGCCAGGTCATCTATACCTATTACAGAACGTGTAAAAGGATATTCACCGGGGGAACCGGTGCTTTCAAAAAGTTTATTGTCATGAAAAATCAAACCTTCGGTAAAGGAAGTTGTGCTGTGAGGATATGTATTGGCAACTGTATACTGGATAACATTTACACCTCCATTATTATTCAGGTCAGGAAGGTTTCCCGGCTTCCTGCCCTTACATCCCGTTACAAGGAAAATTGTTGCAAGGAGAACCAAACACCGGATCAAATTTTGATAATAAGATATCATAAGAATATTCACAGGCCTGAAACAATTGGGCAAATATGTCAAAAAACTGACGTATTAGTGGCGGAAATTTAATGTTTTCTAACCGTACTTTATCACTTGTAATAACAAAAAACATTTTAGCAACTAATATCTTATCTGAGAGGGAGGACTTTATCATGAAAAGACTATTTATTTTAATTATCACATTATCTGCCTTTATATCATCCATTGCCAGTGGTCAGACGGGGACCTGGGTACAGACAAATGACGGAAAACAGGATTGCAAAAAAATTGCAGTAAAAACTCAGACAATAAAGCTGACAATGGATGATGGCAGTAAAAAAACAATCCAACAGGATAACGTAATCTGCTATTCCTCAAAGGGGAAAGTATTTTACAGGATGCCTTTTTATGAACAGGGCCAGATAAGCAAGACCGTATTTATGCAACTTCTCAAAAAGAATGATAACGGACTGAGCCTGTATAAATTCACAAACAATGGCGACGAAAATGATTTTGTATATAAGGGGGACAAACTTTTTATGGTTGTAGATCCTGCATCACAAAAAGAAATTTATAAGGAATTCGGAATACAATAAAATAGGCGCCTCTATAACCTGTTTTCAATCAATGAAAAAGTAAGGACCAGGGTAATTTGAGACATTTGTACAAATTTTTGAGCCATATGTGATTGAAAACGACTCAGAGAATTCATAATTTTCCCGAAAGCATGATCATTACCAGAATGGTGATTTAAGTATATTGTGCTTGTTTAGGTTAATCAAAAAAGTTAAAAGGTTGACAGATTTAAATATCGGTCAACCTTTTTAAATAACTTTATAGTTCCTGAACCAGATTTTGTATCCATGAAAACCGGAAAAAGCAATCCGGAAGATGATGGGATGGAGATGAAGAAAATTGCATTACTTATATTGCTTTGTCCTGCACTGATCAGGGCTTTTCCGCAGAAACCGGAAATCCAGGTTGAGCGTATTTCGGTTCAGCAGGGACTACCTGATCATTCAATAAATACAATCATGCAGGATAATCACGGCTTCATTTGGATAGGAAGTAACAATGGCATTTATAAATATGATGGATATAATTTCACATTCTTCAGGGACCATCCCGGGAGGCCAGATTTACCACCATTTAAAAGTGTTTATAAGATTCAGCAGGATAAATTTGGTTTTCTCTGGATAATATCAGATGCCGGCATAACTGTTTTTGACCCTGAAAAAGAAAAATCTGTATTGCTGTATCCTTCCTCAATTGACAGCCTAAATGTTAACTATTATCTGAATCCCGACCTTCTGATTGACAGGGAAAACAGAATATGGGCGTCATCGCGTGCAGGACTTATGAAAATAACATTCAGAAATGACAGCCGCTTCTGTCCCGAGACAGACAAACTCAATCCTGATACCGAAAAGAATTTTTTTTGCCGGGAAGTTGTAAGCCTGTGCCCTGATAAATACGGACCGGGGAACATAATAACGACTTTATATGAAGACAAAAATGGAGGTATATGGGCAGGGTGTTTATCAGGAATATATTTTCTGAAGAAAGGTGAGGATAAATTCATCAGGCTCGATGAAGCACCTAACTCAGCGTCTGGTCATGAAATGAATGATGTAAGAGCTATAACTCAAATTGATAATAATTCATTCTGGATCGGAACACGTAACTCGCTGTGGCTGATCAAAAACATAAAACAGGCTCTGACAGACACAACTCCGGATATCAACCTACTGCATTTTTCCAGGAAAAGGTTGAAGGGTGATCAAAATCCTATGTCACTTCTGACTGACAGGCATAATAATGTCCTTCTCGGCACTAATAAGGAGATATACAAAATAAACAGGAACCCGACAACTGATGAAGTCACTTTTGACCTGATAAAAAGCAATTTATCGGATCCTGAAGACATTGGGTATAACAAAGAGATACAGGACATATTCGAGGACCGTACAGGGTTGCTGTGGGTTGCTCAGAGTTATTATGGCATATCCAAATTCAACCCGTCCCAGTCACAGTTTATCTCATATAAAAACCTTATTATCAATAACTTCAAGAGCGCAGACATAAATCCTTTGTATAAAGGCAATGATGGGAACCTGTGGATAGGAACTTTTGGTGGTGGGCTCTACAGGATAAAGCCCGGCAGCTACAGTGTGGAGCGATATGATTTAACAAATAAAGTAAACAACATTATATGTCTCCGTGAAAAAAACGATGGAATTTTCTGGCTTGGGATGAATACAGGTATCCTGGAGTTTAATGCACATACCGGAAGATTCACAGATCCACTACCACGTTCAAGAACAGGAGACAACCTCAGGAATGCCGTCGTATGGGATATTCTGAAAGATGGTAGCAGGCTGTTTTTAGGAACACTATGCGGACTTTTTGTTTATGATATACCCCGTCAGGAACTAACACAACTTTCCCTTATTAAAAATGATTCTGTTAATGATAACTATAATGCATTCAGGTCGCTGAAAAAATTACGCAATGGAACAATACTTGCAGGCACACCGGCGCAGGGTATTAATAAAATTGAGATCGATCCGGTAACATGTGAAATATCACTGGTACCTGTGATAACAAATAGATTGCTGGTTTCCAATGGAATAAGCCTGGCACGGCGTAATACCATTTATGAAGACAGAAAAGGACTTTTATGGATTATCGATTTCTCAGGATTGCATAGCATTAACATGACCACAATGGAAGTAAGGAATTTTAAACTATTTGACAAGATTGATTTTCCGGAAGCTTGGTCTATAACCGAAGACAACCAGGATAATCTCTGGATCGGAACACATTACGGACTTTGCAGGTTTAATATAAATACAGGAGCAGTAAAAGTATTTACCAAAGAAAATGGTTTGCCAATAACGATTCACGGGTTTAACTCAGTATACAGGGACCCTGATGGAAGGTTATATTTTGGTGGCATTGGAGGATTCTATGATTTCTACCCTGACGATCTTAAGACAAATGACTCGACGCCTCCTGTCGTAATTACTAATTTTCAAATATATAACAGACCTGTAAAAATTGATACTGCCGGAATTGGCATACTGAGTGAAAACATCTCCTACACCAAAGAAATTCAACTGGCTTACAATCAGAATGACTTCTCTATAGAATTTGCTGCCCTGGACTATAACCAACCCAGCAAAAATAAATATAAATACAGACTTGAAGGTTACCAGACAGAATGGACTGAAGCAGATGCTAAAGACAGAGTAGCCAGGTATACAAAACTTGAACCGGGTACTTATGTTTTCAAAGTTAGGGCATCAAATAGCGATGACGTATGGAATTATGAGGGTGTTTCCCTTACAATTATTATACATAAGCCGTGGTATGGGACTCTTGTTGCCTGGGTAATTTACCTGATTATCATAATATCAGCAATTTTCATTTTTCTCCGCTGGAGACTTTGGCGTCTGCACAGAGATAAAGACCAGCTGGAGAATATAGTAAGAACCAGGACTCATGAAATAGAGAAGCAAAAAGAAAAGATTTTATCACAACGCGACAGACTGGAACAGCAAAACAGGAAGATTATTGAGAATGAAGAACTGAAAAGCAGGTTCTTCGCAAATGTATCTCATGAATTCCGTACACCGTTATCACTTATACAAAGTCCTGTTGAAGAACTGCTTGATAAGCATCGCAAAAACATGAAAGAGAACAGGAAACTTAAAATGATCATGCGAAATGTTCACAGGATATCCGGTCTAGTGAACCAGTTACTGGACATATCAAAGATTGACAACAGCAAGATGAAGATGGAGCTTTTTGAGGATGATGTCATGAAGTACCTGAAAGCCATTGCAGGTGAGTTTATTTCGATGGCTGAAAAAAAGAGCATCAGGTACAATACCCATTTTCCTCAGCAGGAACTTATGACCTGTTTTGATCGTGATAAAATAGAAAAAATCACAGTAAACCTTCTGTCAAACGCATTTAAGTTCACCCCCGAAGGAGGCCAGGTAACATTTAATGCCAGGTATACCAAAAAGAGTGACAATGAAAATCCTGTTTGCGTCGAGTTTTCTGTTAGTGACAATGGAATAGGAATACCAGATGAAAGCATTGATAAAATATTCGATCGTTTTTACCAGGTCGAAGAATCTCTGAAGTCCGACAGTGTTGGTACTGGCTTAGGACTATCACTAACACGTGATCTTGTGAAACTGATGCATGGTGAAATAACTGTACAAAGTAAATCCAAAGAAGGCAGCACATTCACAGTAAAACTTCCGCTGGGCAAAGAGCATCTAAAAGACGGTGAATACATCATTATGAATAATGCACCTGATATTATACACCTCAATACCACAATCGACCCGGCTCCGGAAACTACAAGCGAACATGCCCGTGTTCCCGTGAAAAATAACTTTAAAGCGGTAGCTTTAATAATAGACGACAACAGGGATATCAGAACGCAGCTGAGAGATAATCTTGAGCCAGACTATAATATTTATGAAGCAGTGGATGGAATAGCTGGTCTGAAAATTGCCAATGAGGTTATTCCCGATATAATAATTACTGATCTTATGATGCCTAATATGGATGGTCTGGAGCTCTGTAAAAGAATAAAGACAACAGAGCTTACAAATCATATTCCCATAATAATACTGACAGCAAAGGATACTCCGGAAGATAAAATTGAAGGTTTACAAAACGGTGCAGACGATTATATTCCCAAACCCTTTAGTATGGCTGAGCTTAAGGTCAGGGCCGCAAACCTGGTCGAACAGCGGCGAAAAACGAGGGAGAGGTTCAGCAGGGAAATTACACTGGACCCAGCCGGGATCACTATTACATCACTCGATGAGCAATTCCTGGGAAGAGCCATAGGCATAATCGAAAAACACATACACGATGACCAGTTCAGTCTTGACAAATTCCGCAGGGAGATGAATATGAGCAGGAGCACTCTTTTCAGAAAACTTCATGCTGTAACAGGACAATCACCAACAGAGTTTATCAGAACAATACGCCTGAAAAGAGCTGCCAGCCTTTTAAAACAGGACTTTGGTAATATAACACAGGTTTCTTTTGAGGTTGGATTCAGGAGTCTGTCCTATTTTAACAGGTCCTTTAAAAATATGTATGGTGTTACACCCATGGAATATTCCAGGAGACAAGAATAATTCCGCAACTATGGTACTTATATGTCATAGTGCATTTACTACTAAGTGTTATTATCGCTCTGTGTCCCGCTTGAATGCTCCGGTATCAATTGTCATTTATTAAAAGCCCTACTCCTGTAATTAATGAATTTATATCAGGATCCCCCTTATAATAAATGTAACCAACTCCGGTTATGGTGACATCCAGGTTATCTGTTACATTGACTTTACAGTCGCCGACACCAGTAAAAGTAACATAACAATTCTTAACCTTTAACCCATAAGCATTTACATTACCCACACCTGTAAGGCGGATGTTTAAAATATCCTGGTCATCTCCCGATAAATTAAAATCACCCACACCAGTTAGTGTTATATCTGATATTGCCGGTATTGTAATTTCAAAGGTAATATCGGCGTCTTTCTCAATTGAAACATACTTATCGAGACCTACAACAAGAGACCCGTTTTCCACTTTCCAGGTCATAACATCAATGATATTTTGCTGAGCTTTCAGCACAACAGACTGAGTGCTTCCGGCTACAACATTGAAGTCAGCCACACCTGTGTTTTCAATTCCTGTGAAGGGATTAAGATCGAGGGTTTCACTAACAACCGGACCGGTACCAATGATTTTGGTCTTATTGTGAACATCCTCGTCTTCACAAGATAATGTGAACAGAAGAGCCAGGGCAATGCTTAATAAATATCCTGTTTTTTTCATCAGAGGCATAATTTAATTCGCAGACAGACTATGTCTGTAACCATTTGATATACACAAGATACGCCAAAGCTGACAAGAAGTCAAGGGAATCAGAAATATTTTACTGACCTGACAGTGCCTTTTCGATTCCTTTTACAACAAGAACATCCATTACCTTGTAACCTTCAAGAGTCGGATGTACGCCATCCTTCGAATATTCAGACTTCAGCCCATCTCTTTTGTCGGCCATCGGTGTAAAGAAGTTGACGTATACAATATTACTTTTTGAGGCATAGGATTGTAAAAGAGAATTGAGTTTTACAATCTTTTCTGCGGGTTTCAGTCCTGGCCTCCATGGATAATCATATGCAGGAAGAACCGAGCAAAGGACCACTTTAATATTATTAGCCCTTGCGAGTTGAATCATAGAAATAATATTTCCATATATCTTTTTTACAGTTGTGGGACCGGTATTCCCTGCCAGATCATTAGTTCCGGCCAGTATTACAACAGCGGCCGGATCAAGGT
>DATFLA010000394.1:0-2066 GCA_035268305.1 Bacteroidales bacterium
CGAAAAAATCGAAACAGTTCTCATAAATATCATCTTCCGGTCCCACATGTAAAGGTTGATCCCATCGACACAAAACAATATTAAGGTTGTAATTACCCCAATACCCGTTAAAGTAAGTATCGTGAAGGTAATTACGTATCCTCTCCCAGTCTTCCCTGTCCCTGTTGAAATCCTGATCCTCCATCATATCCCTCAGGACATGGTCTGTTGAGATAACAGGCCACATATCAAGCAAAAGCTGCTCTCCCTCGGGATCATTCTCAGTTGAAAGTGCAACTGCTTGTATTTTAATATTCTCTGTCGTTTTCTTTTCAGACAGGACTGTAATTATAAACAGTGAATACAGGCCAAAGAGAAGTGAGAAAATAACCGTCTGGGTAAACATTCCGATGTTAGTCTTCCCGGCTAATAAAAGTCCCAGCACAATCAATATGTAAAACACTGAAAGCGATACCATTGATGCCGGATCGTGATGCCATATCACAAGGATCACCCCGGTGGAAGATAAAAGTGAAACAATAATAAGCGATACGGGGAATTCAGCGGCGCTCTTCATCACCTTCATAAGGTACATGACAGGTACAAGGAGGAGGAAAAAAACCGAAATAAACCCTGCAAAGCTCAATGCACTCAGATCAAGTACCTTAAATGCTTCGAAATTAATGTTTGAGGCAGCGACAAGCTGTTCGAAAATATAGTGCAATCCACTTAAAATCAATACAGCGGGTATCAACAGGCCGGTAAGATATAAATAGTTATTGGCTCCGCTTCCCAGTCTCCTTACAGGCAAAGGAATATTACGGTAACAAACCCCGGCAAAAATAACAGCCAGAAGACTAAGAATAAAAAGATGCCCCAGCGAGGGGATAATTCCATTAAGGGAAAAACGGTATGGTGAAAACAATTCTGTCTGGAAAAACACGCCGGGTCTTCCTGACAACAATATTACGACATATATAAGAGAGAATAAAAGAAAAGCCGTCAGTGTAGCTGCAAAATGCCTGTCTCTATCTGCAAGCAGCTTCACAAACTCAAGAATGAGAAAAATGAGTACCACAAGCACTCCTGTCCAGAGGCAAAGCGGTACAATTATGAAGTATGTATTCTCTTTTACTGCAGGAAATACAAGTGAAAAAAGGAATTTACCTTTCCTGTCAAAAACATGATAATCAGAAGCCTTTTCATTTGTACTCAATCCTATATTCCCGGGCAGATGAAAATATTTTTCAAACCCGTTCTTTATTATATCATTCTGTAAACTGTAATCAGTATGCACCCTCATCAGGCCAACAAGTTTTTCATTGCCTTCCTCAACTGTCCTTGTCAGGAACCATCCGTTCTGCATAAAGACCATGGGGTTTGAAAAAAGGGAATCGATCATGTAGAGAGGAACACTGAAGTCGTTATCCGACCAGAACAGAAGTTTATTGTCAAGATATTCAAGGATGGTGATATCGTTTTGTTCGGCAAGCGAAAAGACATTTTTTTCTGTCAGGGACCCATGATGATTATCCATAGCCAGGACAGGTTTCATATCATCGAGACATTTCTCAAGAATATTCTCCTTTTCACTTATTATCCTGTTAACTCTTTTTGTACGGAAGCGGTATTCAAAATTACTGAAATAGACCGATTCAGCCACAATGGCAAGCAAGACAAACACAGCCAGAAGTATTGCCAGTAGAATACGTAATCGTCTGCCTTTCATAAAATGGATATCATTATTCATGGTGGTAGGGTTCACCTTTAATAATTGTAAATGCCCTGTAAAGCTGTTCAAGAAACAATAATCGTACCAACTGATGCGGGAAGGTAAGCTTTGAAAGCGATAAAGTGAAATCTGCCCTTTCGTATACTTCCCTTGAAAAACCCCAGGGTCCGCCTATAATGAATACGAGCCTTTTCCCCGGCAGCATGAACAGCTTCTCCATCCATGAGGCCAGTTCTGAAGTCCTCATCGCTTTTCCTCTCTCATCGAGCAGTACAACGTAATCATCCGCCGACAATGACCGGATTATCTTTTTCCCCTCTTTCCCTGCCTGTTCTTGTGATGGCATATTTTTTGT
>DATFLA010000395.1:0-2152 GCA_035268305.1 Bacteroidales bacterium
TTTCCGTCATGCCGAATATATGACATGGCCGAGAGGCTGGGCACTGGCTGAGGATTTCTGGACGCCCGACAGTGAGAAGAACTGGCCTGATTTTGTGAATCGCGTTGAAGATAATTTTAAAAGACTGGATGCTGCCGGCATCAATCACGCTTATTCAATATACGATGCAATCATAAATGTGAAAAAAGGTGATGATAACTCCATAATTGAGATGGGCTCTGAAGTACCCGGACTGGATATTTATTACACACTTGATAATACAATGCCCGATAATGAATCTCCGAAATACTCTGAACCTTTTGTTCTTCCTGATGGCCCTGTTTCCCTGAGGGTTATTACATATCGCAACGGGAAACCCATAGGTCATCTTATAACTCTTAATCCACAACAACTTAAGAGAAGATAATACCTTAAAGTAAAAACAAAATATAAATGAGAAGAATAAGAATATCACTTTTAATACTGATATCAGTCCTGACTCTGTCAGCCGGGGCGCAGGATCTGCAGGAAATAGAATCACAACGAGTCTTTCTTCCCAACGGGTGGAAGCTGACCGCTGTGGGAAAACAACTGCCTCTCGGTGATCTGCCTCTTAACATAGCAGTTTCACCATCAGGAAAACTGGCTGCCGTAACTAACAACGGAGAGAGTATTCAGACTATTCAACTCATTGATATTAAAGGAGAGACGGTTCTTGATTCGATTGTAACCGGGAAATCATGGCTGGGCCTGACATTTTCCGATAACAGTAAGATGCTCTATGCCTCAGGCGGTAATGATAACATTATTATCCGGTATTCAGTCATCAGGAACCGTTTAGTCCCTCTCGATACAATAGTCATTGGCAAACCCTGGCCTGTGAAAATATCAATTGCCGGAATTGCACTTGATGATAAGGGGAACAGGTTGTATGCCGTCACAAGGGAGAACAACTCACTATACGTGATCGATACACAGACAAAAAAAGTGTTGTCGAAACATGAGCTTGGAGGCGAAGGCTATACATGTCTTCTGTCACCCGACCGTAAGGAACTGTATATCTCATGCTGGGGATGTGACAAACTGATTGTTTATGATACATCAGCGGGAAAAATAACAAATTCAATCCCGGTAGGTGATAATCCGAATGACATCTGCCGGACAGCAAATGGCAGATATCTCTATGTAGCCAATGCCAATGATAACAGCGTGTCGGTTATTGACACAAGGCAGATGAAAGTGACGGAAACGCTCAACGCCGCTCTTTATCCCGACTCACGTACCGGGTCAACATCGAACAGCGTGGCATTGAGTAAGGATGAAAAGACCCTTTATGTTGCCAATGCAGATAATAACTGCCTGGCAGTGTTTGATGTAAGTGAACCGGGATCGTCGAAGAGCAAAGGCTTCATCCCCACTGCATGGTACCCTACATGTGTAAGGGTTGTGAAAGACAAGATACTTGTCAGCAACGGCAAAGGGACACATTCTCTTGCCAATCCCTACGGGCCAAACCCGATGAAAAAGGATGAAGAAGTACTATACCAGGAAAACGGTATCGAGAAAAAAATAAAAGTGCAATACATCGGCGGACTTTTCAGGGGTACCTTATGTATTGTCAACACACCCGACAGTAAGCAACTGGGTATATACTCCAGGGCAGTATATGATAATACTCCCTACAACAAGAACAAGGAACTTGTTTCAGAAGGGATGAAAGGAAACCCGGTTCCTTCGAGGGTAGGAGATCCTTCTCCAATAAAATATATTTTTTATATTATCAAGGAAAACAGGACCTACGACCAGGTGCTTGGCGACATCCCGGAAGGCAACGGAGATAAAAACCTTGTCCTTTTTGGTGAAAAGATAACACCCAACCAGCATGCACTGGCACATGAATTTGTTCTTCTCGATAATTTCTATGTCGACGGGGAAGTAAGTGCCGACGGTCATAACTGGACAATGGGAGGATATGCTACCGATTACCTTGAAAAAACATGGCCGACAAGCTACGGGGGACGCGGGGGAACTTATCCTGGTGAAGGAGAAAAGAAAATCGCCAATAACAAAAACGGCTTCCTGTGGGATGACTGTAAAAGGAATGGTGTCAGCTACAGATCTTATGCAGAATTTATAGGCGGCAGCAGGAAACCAAACATACCTGTACTGAATG
>DATFLA010000396.1:0-4058 GCA_035268305.1 Bacteroidales bacterium
CTGGTAATTGGCATTGTTTACAACACCTTGCAGATCACATTCGTAATCTCTTACAACAAAATCTGTTCTGAATAATTCCTCTGCTGTTGCCATATGTAACCCCGGACTTACTGGTTTATACTGTTTTCGGGTTACAATTTAGTAATTAATGGCTATTTCTCTTAAAAAAGATTATGTGTTTTTAAATACTGTTTTTTCTTCCTTGCAGATAAAACGGATGGCCCATTTCCCTGTCTGGCCAGCCGGCGGGAGACCTCCTCCTGGGGAAAGCCATTGTCCCGCCATGTAAAACTTCTTTAAGCCGGGCAGTTGTATGTCGAGACTTTTCATCAGGTTGCCTGCTCCCGGCATAAATCCTTCATACGATCCCTTCCATACTCCTGTATACCGTACATCGGTAAGAGGTGTGGCAACATCAGTTACTTCAATATGACCAGTTATACCGGGAAACCGTTTTTCTAGCAGCTTAGTACCGTCGCCGGATATCTTTTTCTTCTCATCCCTGTAACTTTCACTGCTCATGTTCTTCCACAGATCCCAGGGAGACTCATATCTGATTACAATTACGCTCTTGCCTTCAGGAGCCATTGTGCTGTCGAAGGCATAATTCATAATTGAATAACCATTTTTTAAATTTGTATGACCTATCGCAATATCATTTATAGTGAAGCTTTCATTCGCACTCTCTGTGAAATATTTTTTATCAATTCCGAATGATATCTGTACCAGGGGAGTAAAGAGTTCCCAGTTATCATATGCATCGGTTATCTTATCACTTAAATACCTGCCTTCAAGCATATCGAAGATAGTTGAATGACCGTCAGCAGCACTAATAACATAATCAGCATGGATTTCCTCTCCGTCTTCCGTAAGCACACCACAAGCCGCATTATCATTTACAAGTATTTTGCTTACTCTTTTATTGACTGTCAGTTTCCCTCCGAGACTTAGAAATTTATCGTTCATCCTTTTGGCCATCGGAAGCGATCCGCCAATGATATAACCGGCATTTTTCTGGTTGAACCAGGCAAGCATCATTATATAGGCAATGGCAGAAAAATCCTTTCCCCCGAACATTGACTCAAGGAAATAACGAAGGTCCTTATTTTTGAAATTCAACAATTTGAAATAGTCATTACAATTCATTTTTCCATACCTCCCAAAAAGAATTATAACAGGAAGCATATTGAATAATGACTTGATATAACTGCTTAATTTTCTAAGACCGGGAGGATCGTCGAATGGTTCCAGCAGGCCCGTCTTCCGCATGTCCCTGCACATCTTTTTTATCGGTCGGGTGTCTTCAGGTGCCATCCTGCAAAGGTATTCCTCCCACCTGTCAAGGTTGGTATAGATATAGAATTCCCTGCCATCGGGTGCAATAAGTTTCGTATGAATATCATGGTCCACAATTGTAACATTATTGTTTATTACGCCTGTTTCTTTCCATATTTCATGAAAGGGACCTGTTCGTGTTCCGACAAGCCAGTGCAGGCAATAATCAAACCTGTAACCTTTTCTGTCCCATGCCGTACACTGGCCTCCTGTTAGAGAATGCATCTCGACGATTTCAGTATCGAATCCATTCAGACGGGAATATATACCTGCCGAAAGACCGGCAACTCCTCCTCCTATAATAACTATCTTTTTGCCCATGTTCCTGTGTTATTTAGCTGAATAATTTCTTAATGATGAAGTGTTTATTTCATTTTACCCTGAAATTATTTTAAAAGGAATATTTTTCCTATTGTATACCGATGAATCACGGATATTGCCGGGTGAACAGCGTAAATATTATACCCGGCTGACATAATGTATGATAGAGGATTTCAGGTAACATACCTGTAATAATTAAGTATGACCGGATGAATACCACCGGAACAAGTTCATAAGGCCGGGTTACCCGTATACAATACAGGGCAGCAGGGTAAATTTATTTCGGGAACAGCCTGAAAAATTTCCTTAAAGCAGCATGGAATTTATGAATGCTGTGTGGTTTATAATGCATCAGGATACATTCGCCTGTAATGAAGTTTATATCGGTATCCATCAGCTCTGCAATGGCTTCTTTGCTGTCGGCCATCTGCTGAATCCATATCTGCTTAATTCCCTTCTCCTTGGCTTCCCTTACCACTTCTGCAGTACGATCCTTTTTTGTCATAATAATAATTCCTCCGACATCAGGAGGGAGAAGTCTGACATTTTTAAATACTTTGTGTCCCAATATCTCATCGGCCTGTGGATTAACGGGTAGTATATTCATCCCTTTTTCAGAAAGCTCTTTAAAGGCAGTATAGCCGAATTTTTTAGGATTACGCGAAACACCAACCAGTGCAATGGGCTGGGATTCAATAAATTCGTTGATTTTCTTTAGTGTTGTCATGATCAGTGGGTATAAGTATTTGACATAGTAAAGATAGACAAAATGGACAAAACCAAATATATACCTAACAGCCAGTATTTTAAAAAAGTAGAATAATAAAGACGGTAGATAAATGGGTATAAAGACTTAAAAAATTGTGAAAAAAGGACATTTCATGCATATTTTTATTTACTTGGTAAAAGATTAACAAAAAAAGTCAATATGAGAAGACCGGATGGTGATAACGGTTACCTTTTCTCGAAGAGGTATTCAAACTATGTATTTACGTTACTCTTTCTGCTGTATATGTTCGATTATATCGACAGGATGGTTGTGACATCTATGTTTACCTCTATAGAGACCGACTGGGGCATTACCCATACCCAGAGCGGAATGCTGGTCTCGGCTGTTTACTGGGCCATCGTAATATTGACCTTCCCTGTTTCAATTCTTGTTGACAGGTGGAGCAGGACAAAAACAATAGGGGTAATGGCTTTTATGTGGAGTATTGCCACAGCCATTTGTGCCCTTACCGGTAATTTTATCCAGCTCTTTATGGCCCGACTTCTCATTGGAGTTGGGGAAGCCGGTTATGCCCCGGGGGGAAGTGCTATGATATCCGGACTTTATCCTATCGACAAAAGGGCGAGGATGATGGGAATATGGAACGCTTCCATCCCTATTGGTTCGGCTATCGGTGTATTGCTGGGAGGTATTATAGCAGTTAAGCTGGGCTGGAAGCATGCATTTGGTATTGTCGCGATCCCCGGTATGATAGTGGCGATACTCTTCTTTTTTGTTAAGGATTATAAAACGGTTGATCTTTCCTTTCTCGATAAAGACCGTAACAGGATAAAGATGGAGAAGAAGGATATTGTGATGGAGTTTATTTCCAAACCCTCTGTACTGTTCACATATTTTGGTATTGCCGCCGTGGTTTTTGTTACAACATCTATGCTCACCTGGCTTCCAACATATTTTGAAAACACAAGGGCATTACCCCAGGAAACAGCAGGTAAGATGGCAAGTTCCGTCATGGTTCTTGCCCTTGTCGGAGCACCCCTGGGGGGGCATCTTACCGACCGCTGGAGAAAAAGGCAAACCAATGCGAGGTTATTATTCCCGGCACTATCAACATTTTTAGCCGCTGTAGTTCTTTTTACGGCACTGGCCCTGGGTAAAGGAACTGTTCAGTATATTGTTTTCCTTATGTTCGGTATACTTGTTATGTGTTTTATTTCGGGTGCGGCAGCTGTTACCCAGGATGTAATACACCCTGGTCTCAGGGCAACGTCCTATGCCATAGCCGTTGTTATCCAAAACCTGCTGGGAGCTTCTACAGCACCTATTGTAATGGGGAAGATATACGACCTGTCAAATATACAGACAGCATTATCTATTCTGCCATTTATTCTTATTCTGGGAGCAGTCCTTTTCTGGTTTGGCTCTAAATATTACACAAAAGACCTGGAAAAAGTAGAGAAAGTTTCTCTTGAAGTGCAGTGAAATTATTTTTTCCGTGAAGTGGTATAATTGATAAATTCCCTGAAAGACTCCTTAACGGCTGAATCGGGGTAGGAATCGAGAATAGCAAGGGCTTTATCGCGGTATTGTTGCATCTTTACATTTGCATATTCAATCCCCCCGTAGTCAGTAACAAAAGCTATTACTTCCGAAATTTCATGTTTTGTTTTCT
>DATFLA010000397.1:0-4160 GCA_035268305.1 Bacteroidales bacterium
TTTGAAAGTTACAGTTACAGAATCTCCTGAAGGAGGCAGGTTTAAATTAAAAAATTCATCAACGGGAAGTGTTTGGTTGTTTATAGTGTATGCCAGGTTGAAACCATTGGTAGTGTCGGCTCCCAGATTGAGTATTTTCGCTGTAACAACTTCGTATCCAAATCTTTCTTTCTGAACCGGGGACACTATTCTCGCAACTTCCAGGTCGTTTTTTATGTAATTCACCGAACCTGATCCTGCAAAATCAATCATATCTAGCCATGCACAGTCAAACCCTGCCGACTGGGAGTTGTCTTTTGAGTAAATCCATTCAAATTTATTTAAACCTGCAGGAATTGCTATTGTCTTACTCTTCCATGCTATTTCCCCCGAGGCCCTGAATACGTCGATGCCGTTCAGACGAAATGTAAGGAAATCATAATTCTGCTCAGAAGATACCTTGTAAAAGAATCTGAGAGAATCGGCTTCGGAATAAAACACCCTCATAACAAGAGATGAGACAGCATCATTACCTATAGATCCTGACCTGGCAGCAAAATTGCCGTCATATGAGCCTGATTCAATTACTGTCCATGGCTTATTACTGTTATTTATCCAAGGAAACACTTTAAAGGATTCGGATTCAAAACTTTCCCTGATCTTACCGACCCTGAAAGTGAAGTCACTTGTGATAATATAAGGTGTGCAATCGAGATTTGAAGTAAATGATATATAGCTGCCGGTTGTAGCATTGTCCGATATCTTGGCAATTACCGGAATACTTGTGATATCGCCGAATTTAATTACACCTGATTTAACACTTGGCTCAAGGATAGTGAAATTGATGTTGTCACTTATCAGATTCAGCTGTCCTGAAATATCGCTCGATCCAAAATTTCTTACTCTGAATACCATTATAAATGTCTCCCCCGGATCGGCAATGCCGTTATTATTGCCAAGAAGGCTGTCGTCTATAGTATAGTTCACTATCTGTAACCTTGGTGAATGGAGAGTTATATCGAGTGTATAATGTTTTTCAGATCCCTGACTTTTTATCAGAAGGTCAACAGGCACTATCTCAAGGTCCGGTATATCGGTGGCAACGGCAAAGGCTAATTTATTATTATTTATGATTTCTGATCCGGAAGCTATGGTTCCGATATATGCCGAGTCTGAAGATATGGAAATAAGGTTAGATGTTGATGATATTTTTATATAAGTGCCGGTTGCATCGCTGTTACCAGGGTTGCTTATTCCTAATTTCAGGAATACCGGTTCGCCGAAATCAGCAGCATTGTTGTTATTTCCGTCTGCATCGTTTATTGCCGTCGATTCCAGGTTTAAAAATTCGCCTGCTGTTTCGTCTAACCTTACAGTTTTTATCAGTGGTATTTTGTTCTGTCCCGTTATAACGAACAGGCAGGAGTCATTTGACAAACCTGGCATTTTCAGCGTAACTGTACCTGATATGCTTGAAAATGCTGCATCGCACAGAGTATCGGCATGTGAAACAGCAACATATGCGAATGGGTCGACATTAAGTGTGTACGTAGTAATGCCATTTGGCAGTGTGTCGGGAATATTAGTACTAAATTTGCCCGGATTGCCGATAATGGGTATCACACTCGGATCACCAATAAGGTTATAAGTCTCCCAGTAGTATTTTTTTCTTGCAGAATTACTGGCACTTACTGCAAGGTTACCGGCATATACAACCTGTCCCATTGTAAAATACCATTCTGAAGGTAGTTCGTCATGGGTATGAAACAGCCTGTCATAGGCACCGGGACCCGTAGATTCATAATCAGGGGTTTCGGTAACAGTACCTGTACCCAGCGACCAGAAATAATCCTCATCCCAATAAGAGTCGTTGGAGCACCCTATAAAACCAATTGCTCCTTTGTTACTGCTTACAACCATTGTATTGCCGAATGATGTTGCAAGACTGAACTTTGCTGTTCTGCAGGCATTGCTTATAATAAACGGATACATTCCCTGGTTTGTCAGTGATGAAACATCACTGGAAGTAATTCCGGCAGAGTGAGAAGGATTTCCGTCATTAATATGGAGCCATCCGGTCTCATCTCCGTGGCCGGTATAATTTATAAAGGATAAACCATCATTGATTAGTTTTATAACCGAGTCTTTTTTAGTATATGAATCAGGGTAGTTGAAGTGGTATTCATTAATATTATTTGCGGGTATCAGGTAGTTTGAAACAGCATAGCTGATCTGCCCGTTCATATATATGGCATGATCCGCATCATACCCCGCAAAAACCAATGCATTGTTGTAGAATTTATTTGTGGGGGAGAAGTCAAATTTCTCATATTGTATTAATTTTTTCACTACATTATTGAGCTGTATAGTGTCAGCAACAGGAAGTCGTCCGACATACATTTCGGGTATGTAGTCACCATCTCCGGTAAATTCTCCATAATACATATCAGTAATATTGCCGGTTCCTCCTGTACCGTAAAAGGGTACATGATTTATATCGCCTATAATGAGCAGGTATTCCGGTGGCGGATTGTCAGGTGTTGATGAGTTGTAAATAGCAGTAAGTGTGTCTTTAAGTTCCTGGTACGTATCGCCAGCGAGCCCTTTTCCCTTGTATAATGTAGTGATCCTGAATCCCTTCTGTGTCTTCCACCTTATAAAAGGTTTCAATTGTTTTTTGAATAATGAATCTGTCAGGATTATCATGCCTACCGGTTGATCTGTAAAGCCAGGTATAAGATCATTCACGTTATATTCTGATGAACCAGCTGTTAATGATTCATTAAAAAGGACCGATGATGATGACAGTGACTTTGCAGCCGAAACTGTCCCCGTACTGAAAGTCACTTTTACTGTCATCGAGTTTATTACCGAAAGCTTGTTATTATGTGGGTCATAACGTACAGGGTAGATATGTATATTAGCAAGCCCTGTGTTTCTGACAAGACCCAGCTTTTCAATTTCCACAGTGTCGTGTTCCAAAAACCCATTTGATGCATAGACCTTCCTGTCAAAAGCAAATGATTGTTTGCCCTGTTGAATTGTCTTGATCTCATCTTCCTGTGCCGGGTACAGAAGTCCGGATATATTATCACCGGCAGGATTAATAGTCGTCGTTCTGACATTCGTTACAGAAACTGAAATATCAGCTCCTGCAGGGATGGCTATAAGCCTGCAATATACCGGCAATTCAGGTTTCCCTGTATCAACCGAATGGATATGACCCGGTATGGTAAGTCGGTAGAATGTTCCTTCCGGCGTTTGAAAATTGTTGATGTCGATGGCTGGTAGTGAGTAATTTATGGTCAGGGAGTTATATCCCGATTGCACATTAATCCCCTGCAAAGTATCATTTAACTGATATTTGTACAGTTTTCCTGCCTGGCCATGGGCCGATATGGATAATAACAGGAATAATGCCAAGGAAATAGCCTGTTTGTCTTTCCCTAAATGCATCAATGTTAATTAATTAACGCTAACCTAAATTCTGAACGAAAGTTATTAAAAATATAATATATAAGCTTGTATGAGCCAGATAAATTTGATAAAATTTTATATTTGTATTATATAATATTATGGCATTAATTAATGTTTTTAAGTATTGAAATTATGAAAACAAAACTTACGACCAGGTTACAAACGATAATATTAACAATAATTTTTACTGCTATGACCATTACAGGTTTTTCTCAGGATTCTCCTGAGTACGATAAGATTAATACTTCTGCGGGGGTAGTGGAAATGCATTTTCTGGGACATGCATCGCTGATGTTTAAAATTAACGGTTATGTTATGTATTTCGATCCGGTCAGTACCTACGGTGACTACAGGTTTCTGCCAAAGGCAGATATGATCCTTATTACGCATGACCATTATGATCATTTTGACCTTAAGCTGATAAACGAGATAAAGAAGGAGGGGACCATTGTATTTTGCAATGAACAGACACTTGAGAAAATTCCCTGGGCTTTGGGTATGAAGCCTGGCGACAGGCAGGAGATTAATAATATTGTTATCGAGGCAGTTCCGGCTTACAATATAGTTCATGAACGTGCACCGGGGCAACCTTTTCACCCAAAGGGAGTGGGGATAGGATATGTTCTTACAATTGGCGACAAGAAATTTTATATCGCCGGTGATACAGAAAACATACCCGAAATGAAGGATCTGAAAAACATCGA
>DATFLA010000398.1:0-4860 GCA_035268305.1 Bacteroidales bacterium
CCTGGTCCTGATAATAAGCCCATCCGCATCCCTAACTAAATCATTATTAAAATCACCTCCCTTAAGATATTTCACTTCGGCCCAGGTTTCAAGCACTCCCTTTAAAAAAGGTATCCTGTCATCGGCTATTATTTTCAACAAAGCCATTTTGGGTCTATTTATTCCTTTAATACAAGTACTAAAATAGTAAATGCGATCATGGCTCAACAAGTTCCCGTCCTACTATTTTCATCTCGTTCAACAGGTATCCTGCACCGGCAAATTTATCTATCAGGAAAAGGGCATACCTTATATCAAGACTGATGTTACGGCTCTGATCGGGGTTATAAGCAAGGTCGCTTGCCACACCTTCCCATGCCCTGTCGAAGTTTATTCCGATAAGCTGTCCTTCGGCATTAATAACCGGGCTCCCGGAATTACCTCCTGTAGTATGGTTATTGGCAATAAAGCATACGGGCACGTCACCATCCTGGGCATAAGGTCCGAAATCTTTAACCCTGTACAGTTCCTTAAGCTTTTCCGGAACCTTATAGTCATAAATGGCCGGATTATCTTTTTCCATAATACCCGTCAGGCCGGTATGATTTGTAAAAAAGACAGCATCCCTTGAGTAATATCCCTTTACGTTTCCATAAGCCACCCTTAGTGTTGAATTTGCATCGGGGTAGAAAACCCTGTCCTTTTCAAATTCCATCTGAGCGGTCATATAAATCCTGTTCAGTGTCTGAATACTTTCACTCACCCTGCCCAGTTCCGGCCGGATATTATCCGAAAGGAAATCTGAAACACTTGTTATAAGCAGGTAGAAAGGATCCTTGTTTAGCTTTGAAAGTTCAGAATAGCGGAAATTCTTAACATAATTATCAAACCTGTCCTGGTCTGTAAACACCGAAACAGGGTAAAGCTTATTGGCAAGCGACGCGAAATCACCCCTGCACTCTTTCTTTAACCTGCGGTATTCAGGTGCCTGCCATTTTTCATCAAGGGTAATTCCATACATTGTCAAAACTGCAGTAAACAGCTTTTTATCAGTATTATAGTTATAGTTTTTAAAGAAACCCTTACCTGCCTGGATAAGGTTTATTTTCATTGTTTCAATTTTATCTGCTCCCGCCTTTTCCTCAACAAGTTTCGCCAGTGCCTTCATATTACGGGCAAACGAGACAGCTTCAGCACCATAATAATTAAACACCTCGTTAGTATAGCTGTTAACAATATTATACTCCTCCAGGTCCGAATATAATTCCCTGTACCGGGGCAGTACATTTCCATATTTTGCCTTTCGTGATGCATCGGCTTCGATCCATTCACTTATTCTTTTCTCATACGCCTTCTTTTTCTCTATGGTACCCATTTTATCAAGGCCCTGATCCTCGCCTATCCATCTTTTCCACGAATTTGCTATACCGGATTTTTTTGCAGAATACTGGATACGGATGAGTGGATCTGTATTCATGGCCTCTTCCATTATATCGATCTTCTTCGTGCGTATCTCTATCAATTTGGGATTCATATAATTCCTTATCATCTCTATATGATATGAAGGGACATACTCGGCGGTGGAACCCGGATAACCGAATACCATTGTAAAGTCACCCTCTTTCACACCATTGAGCGATACAGGGAAGAAATAGGCAGGTTTATAAGGGACATTGTCTTTGGAATAATCAGCAGGTTTGTTGTCTTTACCGGCATAAATCCTGAAGAGTGAAAAATCGCCTGTATGGCGGGGCCATATCCAGTTGTCCGTTTCACCGCCAAATTTACCTATTGCAGAAGGTGGTGCACCTACAAGCCTTATATCCCTGTATGTCTCATTTACAAAAAGGAAATACTGGTTGCCCATGTAGAAAGGTGTCACAAATGCAGAATAATCTGTGCCTGCAACCGCCTCTTTAACTATTTTATCAATATTACCTCCTATAACCTTATCGCGTTCCTCATCATTCATATCATCTCTTACTCCTTCAAGAACCTTTGAAGTTACATCCTCCATCCTCTTAAGGAATGTCACCGTTAGTCCGGGATTGACCAGTTCCTCCTGCCTCGACATAGCCCAGAAACCTGTGGTAAGGTAGTCATGTTCGAGTGTTGAATGTCTCTGAATCTGCCCGTAACCGCAATGATGATTTGTAATTACAAGACCTTCTGACGAGATAAGCTCACCGGTGCAACCTCCACCAAACTTTACAACGGCATCTTTCATGCAAGCCTTGTTAACACTGTATATATCTTCGGCTCTGAGTTTGAATCCTTTTTCCCGCATAAGTTTAATATTGTATTTTTCTATAAGCAGTGGTATCCACATTCCCTCATCGGCCTTAACTGATTGTGGTAAAATTGATATAAGCAAAAGACAGCCTGTAAGAAATCTGTTTCTCATGAGTATTTTGTTTTATGTAATTAATTAATTCCTGGTTTTATTCCTTTTTTTCCTGAACAAGTTCCGGATGTCAGCTTTCATTTCCCGGATTAAGCCTGTCATTCTTATTCATAATAGCCTGAAGTTCCCTGTACAGCCTGTGCACCGGCAGCCCCACCACGTTAAAATAAGAACCCTCTATACGACTGCAGGCTATCAGGCCTATCCATTCCTGTATGCCGTAAGCGCCTGCTTTATCATAAGGTTTATAGTTGTCTGTATAATAACTGATCTCCATGTCCGACATTTCTTCGAAATAAACTTTTGTTGTTTCCGAAAATGTTATCTCGCCCGATGATGTCAATACAGAAACTCCTGTAATAACTTCATGTGTATTTCCGGATATCTCCCTCAGCATTGCAAGAGCATCACTTCTGTCGACAGGTTTAGCCAGGATCCGACCGTTACACCATACCACCGTATCCGCTGTAATCACTATTTCACCATCCGATATCCGGTCGCGGAAACACATAGCTTTCCTGTGTGCTACATGCATGGCTGTCTCTTCTCCGTTTAATCCATCAGGAAAGGTCTCATCATACTCTTTAATTACTGTTTCGAACTGAAGTCCGGTCTCCTCCAGGAGCTGTTGTCTCCTTGGAGATCCTGAAGCCAGTATTATCCTGAAATTAGATTCTTTTCCAGTTAACATATTCAGATCAGGTTCCAGGTTAGGATTACTTTTACAACAACCGAATAAAAGATACCGGTGAACATAACAAACTTCATAATGCTGCTGGCATTGTGGAGATGTTCCTTTTTGCTTCCCGTTACCAGTCTGAAAACTGCAACCAAAAGGGGAATCACAACAGCTGCAGTTATATATATCAGTGTTATTTTATCGAAAAGGAAATAGTACCATACAATATAAAGAAGGACTATTGTAATAACTATAAGACAAACAGATACGATCTTCGAGGAGAGTATACCGATAACTACAGGTACTGTATTTCTCCCATAGGCAAGGTCGCCTTCAAAATCTTCAATATCCTTAATTATTTCGCGGGTCAGTGTTGTCAGAAAAGCGAAAAGAGCAAATCCGCCCACCCAGTAAAATATAAACTCCAATGAGGGAACCGATGTTGCATTAACCGTGTAATACCTGTAAAGGGCAGGCCATTCATACAGTACCACAAGGAGGGGAACCATAGCAGTTAACAGGGCAACAATGATATTACCTACGAGAAACTGACGCTTATAGCTGGCAGAATAAAAATACAAAAGACCTGAGACAAGCAGGAAAAGAATCCCCATCATTGTGTACCCGGATTTCCACGAAATATAAAACCCTATAATCACCCCCACAAGGTTAAGCACATTATGCCACATCATAGCGTGCCTTCGAGGTACCCTCGTTCCGACAATTACTTTTCCCTTGTTTATAAGATCTGTCTTTATGTCGAAATAATCATTTATAACATATCCTCCGGCTGTGATAAGCACTGTAGCAAGGACGAGAAGCACAAAATCATACCATGGGAATCTGAGAGTCATAGGAACAGTGTCTCCTGATCCTCCATTCATTATCACTCCCACCCTGCTGATAAGAGGTGCGATAATAGCATAGCGCATCAGCACCATAGTAAGGATTACTATGACAAGGTTCTTCCATCTGATAAGGTTAAAAAATTCTTTCATAGTTTACCATGTAAATGCATCGGGGTCCATCCAGTTCTTATGCAACCTCAGTACCTGTTCAATGACATCCCTCACGCAGCCCTCTCCTCCTTTTTTGTCGGATATATATGATGCCAGTTCTTTTATCTCGCTGTCGGCGTCTGAAGGGCATACAGGTATTCCCGCCTTTTTCATCACTTCAAAATCAGGTATATCATCGCCCATGAACAGAACTTCCTGTTCCTCCAGTTCATATTTTTTAAGAAAGTCGTTAAAACGGTTTATTTTAAGCCGGCTGTTTAGATAGACGTCTGTTACTCCCAGCCTCTTCAGCCTCTTCATGTATTCTTTTGATTTGTTTCCTGAAATGACACCTATCCTGTAACCCTTCTTTACAGCAAGCTGTATAGCATAACCGTCGCGCAGGTTAACAGTCCTCGAAGGAACCCCGAAGGCATTAAGGTTTATTGTCTGAAGCGACAAAACACCGTCAATATCAAATACGAAAGCCTTAACCCTGGCAAGGTCCTCCTTAAAATTAGCCATTCACTTCTTTTTTTTATAATAGTTTATGACCGCAATAGTCATGTCATTATACATCTTTTTCAATTCAGGAGAGAAAGATAATAATTCCATATGTTTTTCAATAGTATTAAAATCATTTCGTACTGCCGGACCGGTCTGTGAATTTTCCGGACCATTATCCAGGGCTTTGGCAATAGTCTCCTCTATCAAAGGTTTGAGTATATCCATATCAAAACCCCCTTTTTCTGCAAGATCCCTGCCCAGTGTAAGCATATGGTTTGTGAAATTGCAGGCAA
>DATFLA010000399.1:0-2883 GCA_035268305.1 Bacteroidales bacterium
AAGTTCTATGATCTTTTCAACAACTTTATTCTGCTGGGGTAAAGCAGTGCCTGCAAAAAATGCACATCCGATAAACAATAATAGGATTCTCTTCATTGAATATTTTTTTTGGGTTAATGTAACCCGGGCAATTTAATAAAAATTGATCAAAATGATCATTACTCCTTCCTATTTTGTGAACAATGCAGGAAGCTTATGGTTCACATGGTAATATATCATGAAACCATAAAAAAAGAGGTCGTTCATGTTTGTATAAATATGTAATGTTACCCCTGCATTCAACAAATTTACAGGCATATATCATCCGGATAAAAAAAAAGGGTCCCGGGTAATTTCCAATCCCCGGGGCCCTTTAATTACTGTATCGAACGTAAAAAAATCCAACCTTGAAAACCGACTTAAAAAATATAATATCGTTTTAATAACTTATTTGTCGTATCTTTTTGCCAGAACATCCCAGTCGAGAATCTCCCAGAATGACTTGATATAGTCCGGACGTTTATTCCGATAATCGATATAATAAGCATGCTCCCACACATCGCAGGTGATAACAGGCTTCAGACCTTTCTTTAAAGGATTCCCGGCATTTGATTCCTGTACAATCTGCAGCGTGCCATCATCTTTTGTTGCCAGCCAGGCCCAGCCTGCACCGAAAAGGGTACCGGCAGCCTTGTTGAACTGTTCTTTAAAAGCATCAAAGGAACCGAAAGATGCATTTATGGCATCCGCCAACGCTCCGACAGGAACTCTTCTCCCGTCTTTTGAAAATGACTCAAAATAGAATGTGTGATTCCACACCTGGGCTGCGTTATTGTAAACTCCGCCATCAGACTTCTTAATTATTGTCTCCAGGTCAGCATTCTCGAATTCGGTACCCGGAATGAGCCCGTTAAGGTTATTTACATACGCCTGATGGTGTTTCCCATAATGGAAATCAAGTGTTTCCTCGCTGATATAAGGGACCAGAGCATCTAATTTGTAAGGTAGTTTTGGTAGTTCAAATGCCATAATATTGATCTTTAGAGTTAATAATTATATTACTTCAACAATGAACATTCATCTATGTTCAAAGTTAGCATTTAAAACCTGAACAGGATTAACTCAGGTAAGGAAAATTCTTTCAGGCAGGGCGGGAATCACCCCTCTCTCCCCTGCTATCCTGTAAAGTCCGAGGATAGCATTTTTGCCCTTTTCTCCCAGGTCGAGGGAATACTCGTTAACGTATAGTTTTATGTGGCTGTTCATCACGCTGCTGTCCATTTCCTTTGCATTGCCGGCAACAAAATCATACGATGCCACCGAATCCCTGTAT
Organism: Bacteroidales bacterium; assembly: GCA_035268305.1. Classification (GTDB taxonomy): domain Bacteria; phylum Bacteroidota; class Bacteroidia; order Bacteroidales; family VadinHA17; genus LD21. Next base: position 1,313 of record DATFLA010000399.1, read on the forward strand.
GCATATTCCAGACTTCTCCTTAATACACGATTTACCTTAAGCGCGACATCGACGGGAATACGCCTGTTTATAACTATTGCACCAAGTGGTATGGCCAGGCCGGTCTTTTTTTCCCAGTACTCACCCATATCGGCTATCTTATGCAATCCTCTGCGAAAATATGTGAATCTTGTCTCATGGATTATCAGTCCGGCATCCACCTCTTCGTTAAGAAGTGCATCCTCAATATCAGAGAAGAGGTATTCTGTCTTGTTAAGTGCATCGGGCCAGGCGATACTGAACAGGAGATTGGCTGTTGTCATTTTACCCGGTATAGCTATCCTGAGACCCGGAATTTCGGAAGGTCGAATTATTCTCTTACTTATAAGTAACGGCCCGTTATGATGTCCAAGTGCACTACCGGCGTCCATTATCAGGTAGTTATCTGCCACCCGGGTATAGGCATGATAACTTATCTTGGTAATATCAACCCCCGAATCAAGGGCTTTCCTGTTCAGTTCTTCAACATCCGCAAGAAAATAATCGAATTCCAGTCCCTCCGTGTCTATCCTTCCGTGGACCATAGCATCGAAAATGAATGTGTCATTAGGACATGGCGAAAAACCCAGTGTCAGCTTCATATTTTCAGATCAACATTTAATAATATATCCTTTAACTTCTCAGACAGGTTATCAAGGGCCAGCTGAATATTCCAGTTGCTCCTGTTCCTTGTCTCCACTATATTGGAGACAGCCCTCAATGAGAAGAAAGGAATATTTTCCCTCAGGCAAATATAGAAAAAAGTTGCTCCTTCCATTGTCTCTATATCAGGATTATATTTTGCAACAAGCCTGTCCCTTGTTGCATCAGAACCGGTAGCAGTATTCACTGTGATGGCATTTACAGGCTTCACCATACCGGCAAGACTCACCCTGTATGAAGCATCGGTATATAACAAACCGTTGCGGAAAGGAAAATCATTCTTACCGGCCAGACCTGCTTCATGAAGTGTCATGAAATCCTTCCCGTCTTCAATACCCGAATCAGCAAAACAATCTGTAACAGGCATCACCACATCTCCTATACTGATTATATCTCTGTAAGTACCCGCAATCCCCACATTGACAGCAAGAGCAGGCGGGTCGTTGGCTCGTATCCACTGCTGCAGCGACCATGCCGTTGCCATGGCTCCCACACCCGTTACAAGGACTTCTGTAAGATAGCTTACGGCAGGAATAAAAGTGCCCTTGAGATTTTCTCCTGTAATACCGGTAACTACTTCTGCCTCTGCATGGCTAGCCGTAACAATCAGAATTTTACGTGACATATCCGAATCTCCCTTGTACAACATTAACCGTGCCTGTAAAGATATTGTATTTATGGCTCAGAAAGATGAAAATAATTGGTTATTATTGTAACATAAATAATAACAGCATGATATATCTAACCAGAAGAGAAAGATTCAGTGCAGCACACCGCATGTTTCGTGAAGACTGGTCCGATGAAGTAAACAGCAGGGTATTCGGTAAATGCTCCAATCCCAACTGGCATGGTCATAATTACGTGTTGTGGGTTACAATAAAGGGAGAATT
>DATFLA010000400.1:0-5672 GCA_035268305.1 Bacteroidales bacterium
TTTGCTCATTTACAACACTTGAACTCTTGACAGCGGTTTCAGTATCACCACCCGAATTAATGACTTCGGTAAAGCTTGATGGGCCGGGTTCAGTATTGTTTTTATTACATGTGATAAGAAATAGCATTGATACTATCAGTATGACAATTCTTTTCATGGCGGTAAGATTTGAGTTATAAATTTTATAACAATCTATCGTCCATAGAGTTCAATATCAGGCTAATTTAGAATGCACCGGAATCCGCACCTCAGGGCTTTAAAAAATTCCCCGGCTATAGTTTTTTCACGCTTTTAGTTAATCCGGTCTGAGGTAAAAAAACTATATCTGAAGCAGGCACAGCTCTGCAAAGATTAATAAAAATATCAGAGGGCCTCTTCCGATCTGAACAGGTTCCTGACAGCTGCCATTATAATTCCTTCAGGCACCAGAGCGGAAATACCGAAGATAAACCTGTTGATCCTTCCCGGGATTACAACCTTCCTGCCTTTAAACATATCATTCAGAATCTTTGAAGCTACATCCTCAGGGTCGAGAACTGATGCTCTGGCCAACCAGCCGGCTCTTGCTATTCTTTTATTTGTAAGTTCATTTGTCCGTACTGCGCTTGGAATTACAAGGCATGTCTTTACACTTGTCCCATTAAATTCCGAGCCAAGCGCCCTTGTCAGGTAATAAATATACGACTTTGTAGCGAGATATACTGTTTTATATGCTGTAGGTGTATAACAACCAAAACTGCTTATATTCAGTAAGTATGAAGGCCTTTTTTTTAATTCCGGAGTAAAATAAAATGTAAGAAGTGTCAGAGCCCTTATATTCAATAAAATCATTGAGTCTATGATTTTCTGGGAATAAGTTTCCATAGGACCCTCGATACCTATTCCTGCATTGTTTATAAGGATATTAACTCTCAAACCATTCTCTTTGGTCTTCCTGAAGAGTGATTCCGGTCCCTCCTTTGTTGCCAGGTCAATCTCAAAATACTGTGCTTTAATATGATATTTTTCGCTTAGTACCGAGCATAACACATCGAGGTTTTCCCCCGGTAAAGAACTAAGGATAATGTTATGACCCCGTTCTGCCAGTCCTGTGGCAATTGCTTTTCCTATTCCTTTACCGGCTCCTGTCACAAGCGCGTATAAATCTTCAGCCATGAGATTTTTTTTAAGATTTTAACCATTGAACTGTCTTTTCTGCTCCTTCACGGAAAGGAGTTATTCTGTAACCAAGCAACGCCACTGCCTTTTCACTGGAAATAGCTGAAGTCTGAAGATATTTATCCACCCAGGCATCAGTAATAAATGCGGGGGAACCTGATACACGGGACCATAATCCGGCCATTTTCACTATACCTTTTAAGAAGGATTCATTTAATGCTATCAACCTGCGTTTTTTGTTGTAAACACTGCCCAGAATATCAAAAAAATCGCAATAGGATAAATTTTCTCCGCCAAGAATATATCTCTCTCCCCCCTTACCATACATTGCCGCCAGTAAATGCCCGTTTACTACATCATCAATAAATACATAATTTGCAATTGCACTACCATTACCCGGAAGTATTCTCCATAATCCTTTCCCATACATACTAATGATTCTTGTTACCGAGTTGCTGAGAGACATTTTGCCCGGACCAAAAACACGGGTAGGATTTACTACCACAACCTCCATTGAAGAAGAATTATACTTAAATGCCGTCTCTTCAGCGAGTGCTTTGGTCTTTTCATAATATGTATGATATTCCTGTATATGTCTGGTTGTTTCATCAATCCTTTCCCCGTCAACTGAGCAACCCAGGGTTCCTGCTGTTGAAGTAATGATTACCTTCCCAAGCGATCTTTCACTGGCTGCTTCCAATACATTAACTGTTCCTTCAACATTAATAGTGTAAGGAAGCTGTTTGTCCTTCGAAGCAGGTCTTGTATAAGCAGCAAGATGAAAAACCCAGTCACAACCTGTCATACCGCTTTTTAAAACAGCTTTATCTGACAGGCTTCCGTATACTACACTAAAACCAGCTTTCTCAAACTCTTTCCCTAACACTTGATCGCGCACCATGACTGTTACGTTATGATTCTCCCCTGCCAGCTTTTCTGCCAGGTTCCTGCCAATAAATCCTGTTGCACCGGTTATGAATACTTTCATGTCTTTGTATCTTTCAATTTAAGATCCCGGCCGGTACCATGATCAGTATAAACAGGGAATACCTGGTTATTAACGGCAAGCCAGCTGTGTATAAGAAAGGCAAACAGAAAAGAACCAGTCAGGAAAGTAATGTAGCACAGAAGTGCACCGAAAGGGATGGCACCAAGTGTCATAAAAGGTCCCTGGTCGAGATGGGCAAGGGCATACATGATTATGTTTATGGCAAAAGCCATCCAGAAACCATATGCTGCAAAACAGACTGCCCATAAAATCCCTCTGAATAAAAATTCATAACCAAGAATATAAATTATCCATCCACTTATTGTGACAAACCGGTATTCATGAGTTGCAGCCATTGATCTGATTGGGGACCTATTGCCGTTTTTTCTTTTCGCTGAGATAAATGATAAAAATGTAATAATTAAAAATATGACCGGAATAGCATACCAGTATTTGCCTGATAACCCGGCATCAAGCAGCTTATATGAAAGGTTATCATCTGTAGTAGTGCTGAGAATAATAAAAGGTATAACACCGAAAAATATCAGGCCTGTAAATTTAACAAGGAAAAATACAGCTGGCGAGTATGGATTGTGGTTGCCCGTTATATGGGCAATAATGGATCTGCTTCTTACAATGTAATAGAGATACACAGATATTGATACATACAGGATAGCAAGCGGAGCAAAGAATGAAGTATTTGCAGATAAGGCAGTTTGTATGATAACAGGTGCAGTCAAATGGCCAGTCAGGTCGTTTCTTACTAAATTAGGCCAAATTATTTAATTGACAAATTATTTTAAACTCAAATATCCTGGTCCTGAGGTCTTACGGTCTTGCGGTCCTGCGGCCTCTCCATTATTCATATCGGAGCGCATCGACAGGATTCTTCCTTGTCTCCCTCCAGGTATGACCTATTGTTATCAATATTTCAACTGCCAGAACTATAACTAGCCCTGATATGAAAACCCACAAGTTCAGCGAAGTTTTTGCCATAAAATTCTGCAACCACCCGTGCAGGTAGAAATAACTAACGGGTATGGCTGCCATTGAAGCCACAAGAGTCCAAATAACCGAGTTGGAATACAGAAGTACAAGAATTCCCGGGGTTGAGCCTCCCAGTACTTTCCTGATGCCAATCTCCTTTGTACGTTTTGCAAGGTTTTGTGATACCAGCTGAAAGATACCCATCATTAGTATTATAAGTGACAATATTGCTCCCATGGCAGTCAACTGTCCAATTCTGTCATCATCAGCGTAATACTGCCTGTAAATATCACTTGTCAGCCTCGTATTCATAACATAACCGGGATCGAATGATTTCAGTACCATGCCTATTTTATTCATGGCAACTGCCCGGTTGACATTGGGAGTCAGCCTTACCATAATAGTCCTTATAGCATTTGAATAATCTGTCAGAACAAGTGGCTGTACGGCTTTTGCTGCAGATTCATACCTGAAGTCCTTAACAACCCCGATCACATCCATCGGTTGGTCGAACATTACAACCTTTCTTCCCACTGCTGTTGTAAGTCCCAGTTTTTTCATGGCTGCCTCATTCAAAATAACTCCGTTTTTGTCTGCCGGTCTTTCCGGATCGAAAAATCTGCCTTCTTTAAGTTTCACCTGAAGCAATTTACATAATCCGGCATGAATCCTGTATTCATTTATTCCCACCATCTGCTCTTTAGGACTTTCGAGTAACCTTATTCCCTGTCCGCTGGTTCCTCCGCCTATAGTATGAGAAGAAGCTGCCACACCGGCAACTTCCGGAATGCTCATCAATTTATCCTTTATTGAAGGATACTGACTTTTCATTTTGTCGTTCAGGTTAAAAATATTTACCAGGCCACCTGGATTAAATCCTGGAGAAAGGTTCTTCAGGTAGTTTATCTCTTTATTGATTCCAAATAAAACAGTAAACAGAACAAGAGTTATAAATAGCTGTAATCCTCCCGCTATATTCATTACATACTTCTTTCTTCCCGCCTTTGAAGTCCTGGATTTCAATACCGAAACGGGTTGCATCCTGCTAAGGTAAAAGCCAGGGTAGCTACCGGAAAGAAATACTGTGAGAAGAAAAACAAGTGGCAGTGAAAGAATGAATATGGGTTTCTTTAACAGGTTCACAGGAAACTGTCTCTGCATAAGTTTACCAAATTCCGGTAAAAAGAATACCGCAAGAACAAAAGCAATAAAAAATGCTATTGTCACTATAATGGCAGCTTCGCTAAAAAACTGTCTGAATAACTTACCTCTGTCTGCCCCGTTCACCTTCCTTACGCCAATCTCTTTTGCCCGATTCTCCCCTTCAATTACAAAGAGGTTTACAAAGTTTGTAAGTGCCATGAACAGAACCATAAATGCAATTATACCCACGAGAATTATTGTTTGTACACTACCCGAACGAGTCAGGTCCATAGACGCATCCGTATGCAGATGAAGACTTTTGAGAGGCTCTGTCTCAGATGAAAAATCAGCATTGAAAGATTCGAATCCGTCTTTTAACATCTTTGTGTTTTCCTGACAGATCATTAAACTGGTAGCTTTCTGGTCCGCATTGGGGTTAATCAGGTAATAAGTAAAAAACTCCAGTCCGCTCAGGTCGTTAAGATAACTGACAGCTTTCATGGGCATCAGGATGTCGAATGTGAAATGGGTATTTGCCGGAACATCCTCCATAACTGCAGATACGAAAAAAGTCCTGTCACCCATCATAAGAGGTTTTCCTGTTGCAGGTTCATTTCCGAATATCTTCCTTGCAGTCTTTTTGGTAAGTACTATGGAATTTGGATCATCAAGCGAATGCATCAGGTTCCCTTCCACAGGTTTGAAGTCAAAGATTGTGAAAAACGTGGAATCTGCGTATAATAACCTGTTGCCATTAAATCGCGACTGGTTATAACTAAGTTCAACCTGTCCCCCACGATATATCTGTACCGCATTTTCAATACCTGGAACGGTTCGTGGAATATCTGTATATGCCGTCCTAAGGTTAATAGGTTCAACAGATTTGTTGCCATCCTCTGTCCAGATTGAATTAAGTCTGACAATCCTGTCGGCATTTTTGAAATAACGGTCGTAACTCGATTCATGCAGGATAAAAATCACGAGTAAAATTGTTGCTGCCAGGCCAACTGATAACCCGATTATATTGGTTGCCAGGATCATTTTATTTCTTGCCTGGGAGCGTAGCAGTTTTAGTATTTTCATAATATATAATTGGCGATGTTTGAAAAAACCCTGCAACCTGGTTCAAAAAGCATACCATTTTACCAATCTGCTGTCTCCCTGCTTTTTGCAGGACAGGCTTAATTATTTCTGTAAAATTATTTGGCGTTATTAGTAAAATTATTTTACAGAAAATAAATGAAATCTTAAAATGGGACAATCAGTTATTATATACTATCACGCGTTCATCTTTTTGATTCTCGCGATTTTATTTTAATATTGTGTTAGTCACAACAGGTTTAAAATACCGATCATGAAACGCAATACAAAAAATAGTATTGTTTTGGGTATTGAT
>DATFLA010000401.1:0-14305 GCA_035268305.1 Bacteroidales bacterium
CCACCTCTGGAAACTCCCTGACAAGCGTGGGGCCCATCACTGCGGGAGATGTAGCTATAGTGAGCTCCTGTCCTCCTATCTTTCCGTTAAGGATAGCCCTGTAAATCCTGTCTTTTTTAACATTATACCTGTCATAGCTCGATTCATTGATTACATATAATGCTATAACAAGGCTGCATGCTATACCGATTGACAGCCCAAGTATATTTATCAGAACATAACCACGCTGTCTTCTGAATGATCTTAGACTGTATTTAATAAGATTGCGTAACATAATTTTTTGGTTTAACTTTTTAATCCATTAATAATATTTTTGCCGGATGTCCTCAATCCTGACAGACCCGGCTGAAAACAGGACACCAGGTCTTATTATTCGTATTTCAGCGATTGAGCAGGATTGACCCTTGCTGCCCTCATAACCCTGTAACTTATTGTCAGCATTGCTATCCCAACAGCTATCATAAGGCCGGCAGCGAAGCTAAATACCCCCAGGCTTATCTTGTAATAGAAATTTTCAAGCCATTTATGAGCAATATAGTAAATAATCGGCCAGGCAATAACAGCCGAAACAGACACAAGGATTAGTATCTCCTTTGAAATCTCGATATAGATACCTGCAACTGATGATCCCATGGCCTTCCTGACCCCTATTTCCTTTGTCCGCTGTTCCACGGTAAAGGATGTTAACCCGAATAGTCCCAGTGACGCAATCAGTATGGCAAGTATAGAGAAGATAACAGCCATCTGGGCATTCTGCCTTTCCTGTATATACATCTGCTCGAAATCCTTATCGAGGAAATAATATTGCATTGGATTATTAGGCAGGAATTCTTTCCATTTCGACTCAATCTCACTTATTGTGGCTGCATAGTTCCGCGGGTTAAGTCTTACGGTTACATATCCCCACAGCATACCGTCATTCTGAAATTTGAAGATATAAGGAGATACGGGATTACGGAGCGACTCGTAATTAAAATCACTAACAACGCCGATCACCGGGAGATAGTTCATTTTCCCGGAGTCACGAGGCTCCAGTACCCTTGTCTTATTAAAATCGCTGATCCCGAAATTCCTTATAGCACTCTCATTAAGAACACAGGCTTCCTTGTCAGTGGAATACGACCTGTTAAAGAACCTTCCTGAATCAAGTTTTATTCCATATGTATCGAGAAAGTCATAATCGCACCAGTTTGTTATCATAAGGAAGCTCTCATCATTCCTTCCTTCAATCCTGTAACCGTTGTTATTATTAACCTTTCCCGGCACCATCGTTGAACTGCATACGTTAACGACACCTGGTATTGCCTTAACAGCTTCCTTAAACGGCTTCATCTTTTGTCCGAGAGCGCCTGCCCTGTTTATAACAAGCAGCTGATCTTTTTTGAAACCCACATCTTTGTTGAGCATATAGTTGATCTGCCTGTACATTACAAGAGTGCCTATTATCAGCAGGATAGACACAGCAAACTGAAAGACTACAAGGACTCTTCTAAGCCGGCCGTTTTTCATGCTGTTTTTAACACTTCCCTTTAGCACTTCATAAGGGCTGAATGAAGAGAGATAGAATGCGGGGTAACTTCCGGCAAGAAAACCAACCACAACAGTGAAAAGAAGCAATAACGGTATTATCTCCCAGTGTGCCAGCAGGTTAAGGCTTAGGCTTGTGTCAAGAAGGTCATTAAAATAAGGTAAGGTCAGCTTAATAAATAAAACGGCAAGCAGCATAGACACAAAAGAAAGCATGAATGATTCCGAAAGGAACTGTGATATAAGCATCCCCCTTGTTGATCCGCCGATTTTCTTTATCCCTACCTCTTTAGCCCTCTTTGCTGCCTGCGCAGTTGAGAGGTTCATGAAATTTATCGCTGCAATAAGTACAATAAGTATTGCTATACTTCCGAAAATAACGAGAAACTTAGGATCTATTGCAGGTTTGAATTCCTGCTGGATTGAATTGTCAAGATGAATATCCTTCAGGTTCTGGAAAAAGAACCTGTACTTATTACCCTGCTTCTCGAAATCTTCAACAGAGATCCCCATGAACTGTTTTAATTCAGGCCCTATATATTTTTTAAGCAGATCCGGCATCTTGGCATCCATCGTTTTATAGCTGGCATTAGGCTTAAGAAGGAAATATGTACTGAAACTGTTATTCATCCAGATGGGATTCCTCGATCGTGGGTTTGTCATAAAAGAAGTAAGGATATTTGCCTTAAAATGAGTGTTTTCTGGCACATCCGCCATTACACCGGAAACAACATACCTTACAGTATCGGTACCTATCTTAATTGTTTTGTCAATGGGATCCTGATCGCCGAATATCTTTTTAGCCGTGGACTCCGACAAAACGGCTTTATGAGGTGCATTTAGGAGATTGTCTGCATCGCCCTTAAGAACAGGAATGGAAAAGAAGTTGAAAAAAGAAGAATCAACCTGGATAAGATTTTCTTCTGTAAAAGCCTTGTTATTATAATCAATAACTGTAGGGCCCTGCCCCGACATCCTCAGAAAATCCTCAACTTCCGGGAATTCTTTAAGGAGAGTAGGTCCCATCACTGCAGGTGAGGTAGCCATTGTGATTTCCTGGCCCCCTATCTTACCATTCAGGACAGCCCTGTAAATCCTGTCCTTCCTTGTAATATACCTGTCATAACCCGACTCATTTATAACATACAGCGCTATTATAAGGCTGCATGCAATTCCTATTGCAAGGCCAAGAACATTTATTATAACATAGCTGCGTTGTCTTCTGAAGGATCTTGTGCTGTATTTTATAAGATTGCGTAACATAATACTAAGATTTAACTAAACATTTGGAAAATATTATAACAACTGCCAGATATTCTCACATCCGTAGTGACCGGTAATTTCCGGTGCTGGAGACACCTGGTATTTTATTCGTATTTAAGCGATTGAGCCGGATTAACCCGTGCCGCTTTCAGGATCCTGTAGCTAATTGTCATCACTGCAATACCCAGAGCTATCAATAGTCCCGCCACAAAGCTGAAGATGCCCGGACTTATCCTGTAGTAAAAATTCTCCAGCCATTTTCCGGCAATATAATAGATGACCGGCCATGCCAGTACAGCCGATACAGTTACAAGCACAATTATCTCTTTTGAAACACTGAGGTAAATTCCTGCAACAGACGATCCCATTGCCTTTCTGACTCCAATCTCTTTTGTCTTTTGCTCGACTGTAAAAGATGTAAGTCCGAATAAACCGAGCGATGCGATAAAGATGGCAAGAATTGAAAATATGACCGCCAATTCAGCATTCTGCTTCTCCTGGTTGTACATTTGTTCAAAATCAGCATCGACAAAATAGTATTGCAGGGGAGTATTGGATGTAAACTCTTTCCATTTATCTTCAATGCCTGTTATTGTTTTTTTGTAGTTTTTTGCCGAAAGCCTTACCGACAGGTAGCCAAAAAGCATGTTGTCATTTTTGAACAGGAATATATATGGTCGGATAGGATTACGGAGAGACTCAAAGTTGAAATTCTTCACTTCTCCTATAACATGCACAAGTTGTCCCTTATCCGATCCGTCGGGTCTTATGAACCTTGTCTGTGTAAGATCCTTTATCCCAAATTCTTTCACTGCCGATTCATTCAGGAGACATGCTGATTCATCGGTTGAAAAAGACTGTTTGAACTCCCTGCCCGAGACAACTTCCATTCCATAAGTCTCAAAATAATCATAATCCACCCAGTTAGTCTGCATCAGGAAACTCTCGTCCTTCCTCCCTTCCATCCCGTAACCATTGTTATTGTTATTTCTTCCCGGAACAGCAGTTGAACTGGCAATATTAAGTACACCGGGTACTCCCTTCACAGCATCCTTAAAAGATTTGATTTTATCACCCAGCGCATCAGCCCTGTTAATGACAATAAGCTGTTCCCTGTTGAATCCGACATTCTTGTTAAGCATATATTTTATCTGGCGGTACATTATCAGGGTACCGACGATAAGCAAAATGGATATTGTAAACTGGAAGACAACAAGTACCCTCCGAAGCTTTCCGTTTTTCATACTGCTTCTCATCTCACCTTTCAAAACATCGTACGGACTGAATGATGAGAGATAAAACGCAGGATAGCTTCCTGCCAGCAATCCCACTACTATTGAGAAAAGGATTAGAACAGGCACTATATACCAGGCCGAAAAAAGACCAAGCGACAGGTCGGTACCAAGCATATTGTTAAAGTATGGCAGCGACAACTTTATGATGACAATTGCCAGCACAAGTGAAATAAAAGACAATATAAATGATTCCGACAGGAACTGAGTTACAAGAGCACTCCTTGACGAACCTCCTATCTTCTTAATGCCTACCTCCTTAGCTCTTTTTGCTGCCTGAGCTGTCGATAAATTCATGAAGTTTATTGCGGCAATTAAGACTATAAGTATGGCAATACTACCAAAGATAACGAGGTATTTCGGATCGCTTGCCGGTTTAAACATCTGCTGTATCTCCGGGTCAAGATGAATATCAGTCAGCTTCTGGCCAAAGAACCTGTACTTATTGCCCTGCTTAAGGAAATCCTCCATCGATATTCCCATAAATCTCTGCACCTCGGGACCAACATATTTTTTAAGGAGGTCAGGGATCTTATCGTCAACACTCTTAATTGTAGAATTAGGTCTGAGAAGAAGATATGTGCTGTAGCTGTTGCTTAGCCAGACAGGGTTTGCCGACCCGGGATCTGTCATGAAGGATGTTATCATGTTTGCATCAAAATGTGATTTGACAGGGATATCTCCCATCACCCCTGATACAATATATCTTACAGTATCGGTACCCAGCTTGATGGCTTTATCGATAGGGTTCTCATTACCGAATATCTTTTTTGCAGTTGATTCGGACAACACAACCCTGTGCGGGGCATTTAGCAGGTTAGCAGGATCGCCTTTCAATACCGGTATGGAAAAGAATTTAAAAAATGAAGAATCTGCTTCCACAAGGTGATCTTCTGTAAAAGTCTGACCATTATATTCCACTACTGTCGGATTCGTCCCTGTCATCCTCAGGAAATCCTCCACCTCGGGAAATTCCTTCGCCATGGTAGGGCCCATTGGTGCTGAAGTATATGCAGCTGTTAGTTCCTGCCCGCCGATTTTCCCGTTAAGGATCATTCTTACAATCCTGTCTTTATTAACATTAAACCTGTCGTACCCCGACTCATTAATGACATAAAGTGCTATAAGAAGGCTGCATGCTATTCCTATCGACAATCCAAGTACGTTTATGATTATATATGACCTTTGTCTTTTAAACGATCTTATACTATGCTTAAGCAGATTGGTTAACATTTCAGTGTGTATAAGTAATTAATATTGCTTCGGTATATTACTTTGTTTAAACATGGTTATTCAGATAAACTGAACACCAAATAGACGTAAGAAAAATACCTGTGCTGCATGGTAACACATTTATTCAACTTTCAATGCCTCTGCAGGGTTAGTACCTGAAGCTCTATATGCCTGGAAACTAACTGTAAACAGAGCAATAAAAATTGCACCAAGGGCAATGACAGCAAAGACAGCAATATTTAAATCGATCCTGGAGGCAAATTGTTTGAGTAATTTTTCCACAATGATCCATCCAAGCGGAATGGCGATAATAAGCGAGACGACCACAAGAGTAAGAAACTCCACCGATAGGGTGAACATGACATCGAGTGATCCCGCTCCCATCACCTTGCGTATCCCCACCTCATTGGTCCTTCTCTCAGCAGAATAGGAAGACAGGCCATAGAGACCGAGACAGGCAATAATCACTGTGAGTATTGTAAAGTACTTAAGCAGTCCGATAAGACGCATCTGTGACCTGAACAGGTTATCATAATCCTGGTCAACAAAAGTATATTCAAGAGGGTATTCCGGAATCACTTCCTTCCAGACTTTATCAACCGATTTCAGTGCTTCAGGTATATTTCCCGAAAGCTTAATGAGTATAACTCTCAGCCATGATAAATCAGTAAGAGCAAAGGCAAGAGGTTCGATAGGCTGGTCTGCTCCCTTAAAATTGAAATCCTTCATTACACCTACTATCTTTCCCCTCAGTCCCATGAACCGGAAATTCATTCCCACAGGATCAGCAACATCCATCAGCTTAGCCACCTCCTCGTTAACAAGGAAATTTCCTGTTGTGTCGCGTGCCATGTCGGTAGCATAATCCTTCGAGAAGTCGCGACCCGACACAAGGCTTATTCCCATTGTTTCAAGGTAATCGTAATCAATACCACAGTTACCTATCAGTACATGTTTTTCCGGGTCTTTGCCGTCCCAGTCTGCTCCCCCGGAATTACTTCCAATGTTTACAGGATTCCATGTTGAAGCCGTTACATTCGGAATAAGAGGTTCATTAAGCAGTTCTGTTTTCAACGACTGGTACTTGCTTTTCATGGGATCGGGCATAGGGATACATATAAGCTGTTCCTTGTTAAAACCGAGGTCTTTGTTCTGGAGGAATTTTAGTTCCTTATACATGAATATTGCAGATATGGCTATAAGAATTGACAGTGTGAACTGCACAACAACCAGTATCTTTCTGAACCTGCCATGTCCTTTCCCTGTTACGTTTTCTCCCTTGAGCACTGCTGCAGGGCGGAATGATGAAAGATAGAGTGCCGGGTAAAGACCAGATACGAGGCCTGCAATTAAACCCACTATAAGAAAGCTGATGATAAATCTTGAATGAAGGAGATCAGCCAGAACAAAACTTTTTCCTGATACAGTATTGAAAATATTCAGTGAAAGGCTTACGAGTATAATTGCTATTATCATTGCAAATGCCACGAGCAAAAGCGATTCCAGCAAAAACTGAAGGATCATGCTGGCCCTGTCGGCCCCTGCCACTTTCTTTATACCTATCTCCTTGCCACGGGTTGAGGCCTTGGCAGTACTGAGGTTAATAAAATTAATACATGCAATGAGTATTATGAAGATCGCAATAAGTGAAAAAATTGCAATTGCTATAACGGGTCCTCTTGTTTCGTAGAAACCAAACTGGCCGTGTAAATGAATATCAAGGAGAGGGAACAGGGAATATTTTGTTGTTGTTTCAGGATTATGATCAATAACAACATCCGTCAGTTTCTTATTCACGGTTTCAATGTCGGCACCTTTTTGAACCATGACAAATGTAAATATCGAGTTATTACCCCAGTTATCGTCAATCATCCCCATCTTCTTCAGAAAGGAATATGGTATCAACGCTTCAAACCTGAACATTGAGTTACGGGGAGGGTCTTTCACAACGGCTGAGACCAGAAGCTGAATATTATTCTCAAGTGTGACTGCCTTACCAATCGGATTTTCACTACCAAAATATTTTCTGGCTAATTTTTCTGTCAGTACTATGGAGTTGGGCGAACTGAGAGCTGTAACAGGATCGCCTGAAATAACCGGGAAGGTAAACATGCGTAAAATGCCTGAATCAGCAGCTACCAGCGAGGATTCAAAGAAAACCTTGTCGTTATACCTGAATAATATTCTCGGCAGTCGAAAATAGCGGGTCTGTTCACTTATCTCGGGAATTTTCTGCATCCATTCAGGTCCGCTGGGATGCGGAGTGACTGTAACATGATAACGCCGGCCTGAATAAAACTGATCTTCTTCAACCCTGTAGATATCAGAACCGTTTGTATTAAATTTCTCAAAGCTCAGCTCATCCTGTACCCAGAGGAGTATGAGAAGGGAAGCGGCTAGGCCGATAGCCAGCCCCGTAACATTAATAAATGTAAAAGCCTTATGCCTGTAAATGTTACGAAATGCAATTTTGAAAAAATTTTTGATCATCAGGAAAAAGTTATGTGCAACCTAAAGACGGCAGCCGTCTTAAAATGTTGCACACAACTTACTGATCAAAAAATATTATTACCTAGCGGGCAGGCGCCTTCAGCTCATCAATTGCCACTTTCGGGGCAAGGGAATCAGTTACTTTTTTAACTTTTATATCCCTCGATACTGTGAAGGAAGCGCTCTGCCTTATATCTTCGGACGAAGCTCCTATCTTGACAATATACTGTCCGGCTTCGGCAATCCATGTCAGCGACGGAGTGTCGAAAGAAGCCAGGCTGCGGCTGTCAAGTGTAAATGTAAGTGTCTGGGATTCTCCCGGCTGAAGCAGTCTTGTCTTTGCAAAGCCCTTAAGTTCGATAAGAGGCTTGTCGAGCTCTTTGGCCGGAGCAGTAATATAGAGTTCTGCGACCTCTTTACCTGCTACACTTCCGGTGTTCTTAACATCTACAGTAACTGTGAGATGCTTACTGAATTTAGCTGAGCTCAGCTTAATATTGCTGTAATCGAATGTTGTATATGAAAGGCCATATCCGAATTCATAAGATGGTTTCACACTGAATGTCTCATAATAACGGTACCCTACATAAATACCATCGTTATATGTAACCTCGGCGGGTACGCTTCTGCGGAAAGCTGCCATTGGTCCTTTGTTTGCCGATTGGTCGGTCGGAAGCTCTTTTCCGGGGAATGAACTTGCTGAAGGAACATCTTCATATTTCACCGGGAAGGTAACTGCGAGTTTCCCGGAAGGGTCAACCTTTCCGCTTAGTATATCGGCAATGGAGTTTCCTGTTTCCTGGCCACCCTGCCATGCCAGCAGAATAGCATCGGGCATGTCTTTCCAGCTTGCTGTCTCAACAACGCCCCCTACATTAAGTATAACAACAACCTTCTTGTTCCTGGCATGAAAATCGGTCGTTACATCCTTTATAAGCTGTCGTTCGGCATCTGTAAGCTGGAAATCACCTTTTTCATTCTTGCGGTCTCTTCCCTCACCGGAGTTCCTGCCTATTGTTATAATGGCTGCATCATTCACTTCAGCCATACCATTTATAATATCATTATTAAGTGCCAGTTCATCAATTGGTGAAGAACCCATCATAGCCATGAAGCCCCTTCTCTTAGGACGGCCTTCCCTTGTAAGTTTCAGGAAGGTATCGTATAGTGAATTCAACTCACCGTTAACCTTGTATCCGGCGTTCCCAAGTCCTTCAATAAGTGATACACTGTATGCCTCATTAACATCACCACTACCTGTTCCCCCTGTTATAATTGAGTAGGAAGTATTACCGAATGCGGCAATATTTTTTATTTCCTTATCGAAAGGCAATGTAGAGGATGTATTCTTAAGAAGAACCATTCCCTCGGCAGCAGCCTCCCTTGTAACCTCTGCATGGGCAACAAGATCAGGTTTGTTTGTATATTTGTATCCCTTGAACCTGGGGCTCATAAGCATGCCTGTCAGTATCCTTTTCACGTTCTGATCGAGAACCTTCACATCAAGAGTACCTTCATTAACGGCATCGACAATAGCTTTGACCTGGTTAGGATTACCGGGCATAAGCTGATCATTACCTGCCTTCATCTGTGCCACCGGGTCCTTACCACCAAACCAGTCAGTCATTACATACCCTTTGAATCCCCAGTCTTTTCTTAATATGTTGGTAAGAAGATCATGATTCTCTGATGCATATGTCCCGTTGATAAGGTTATATGATGACATTACCGTCCATGGCTTGGCTTCCTCAATAGCTATCCTGAAACCTTCAAGGTAAATTTCACGAAGAGCCCTTTCACTTACTATGGTATTCAGTGTATTACGATCTGTTTCAGCATTATTTGCATCAAAATGCTTAACCGATGTACCGACGCCTTCAGACTCAACACCTTCAACCATAGCAGCAGCAATTTTACCCGTAACATACGGATCTTCTGAATAATACTCGAAATTTCTTCCGCAAAGCGGGTTACGCTGTATATTCATGCCCGGTCCAAGGAGTACGTCAGCGCCGTATTCAAGTACTTCATTACCCATGGCTTCACCAACCTTCTTAACAAGGTTAACGTCCCACGATGATGCAAGCAGGGTCCCTACAGGGAAAGCGGTACAATAATAGGTATTGTCATCGTTGGGTCTTGTCGGACTGATCCTTACACCTGCGGGTCCGTCGGTGTAAACCATCGGGGTAATTCCAAGGCGCGACAATGAGTAAGTTGTTCCGGCTGCGCCGTCAACCAGTGACTGTGTTTGTCCTACAACAGGACCTTGCTGGTTATTTCCCTGACGGTTTCCATTACGATTACCATTTTTATTACCTGCATTGGAAGGAGGCATTCCCGGCATCCGCATTCCGGTACCCACCACAAGACTGGCTTTCTCTTGCAGGGTCATGGCAGCAACAACCTTCGATACCGGGTCTTTTCCCAGCTTCGGGCCATTGCCCTTTTGCGCGATCCCTGCTATGCACAGGGAAACTGACATCACAGAAATCAACAAAAATTTTTTCATAAAACTGCTATTAAGATTAATAAAAATATGTCTGCTAGTCCTTTACTCGATATGATTGTTAAAGGTACTATAATACTATGTTAAGTATTGTTAAAAACCGTTCCTGGAATAAAAACCGGATATAATATCATAAATATCATTTTGAAAAGCGATTCAAGCCCGGAGAAAACATAAATATAAAGTACGATTCTCTCAAAAAATAAATTAATAGAAGTTCAGTTCACTTCTGTCGACGAATCGTTACTTTTTCCCGACGAGCAAGATATTCCAATAGAGCTATATCATACCTTTCCCTGATTTACTGTAGAATAACACAGGGGAAAGAAAAATGTTTGACTTAAAAATTCTGATACAGCTTTATTCCATCAGTGCTGGTATCGACTGCCATTCCCCATTTTATCCGGGGATGCTGTCGCTTTTAACAGGTCATAGGGAGGAATAATAATAAATTGTATACATGTCCCTGTCTTTAGCTATAAAAACACCATTATCTGTTATGAACATATCGATCAGGTTCTCATTTAACCAGAAATTGGTGAAATGTATAAGATCATCAGATCTGAGTATCCCATAGCCCGGGATTAATATATAATATGTATTATGCCATATATGAAATGTATGATCCAGGCCGGTGCCCCACAGTGGCATAACCGAATATAATTTCTCAAATGTTAGTCCGTAATCGGCCGACTTATAAATGGAGATCCCGCCTTCCTGTGTTACTATGTATATATTGTCATTTTCGTCAACATAAGCTTTCAGAGAATAACCCGGTGTCTGCAAAGGAGTCCAGGTAGCTCCTCCATCGGTTGATCTGTGAAGGCTGCAGCAATCTGAACCGTGAAACAACAGGGATCCGTCTTTCATTCTGAAAACATCTCCATATCCCCACTGCGACAGGTCGCCTCCTGCAATATTCCATGTACTTCCGCCGTCTGTCGAGTATTTCGTCGGATAGGTATTTGCAAAAGCCCATATTGAATTATCATTAGCAACATACAGGTGCATTGTTGTGGATATATCAGTATATGGAGATGCACATGATAACCATGAATTACCACCATCATTGCTCTTCATCAAATAACCGTCCCAGCTGGCAATATAAAACACCCCTGTTCTGTCAATATCCACTGAGCTGTATGACCTGTTTCCGGTTGAATTAACCTGATTCCAGTTATAATACTTGTCACCCATTCGATAAATATTACCGCCTGAAACCATCAGGGTCATATGATTTACAGTATCCGCAGCCACAGATCTCATAGATCCTGCCGGACTCTCTGAGAACTCATCCCACCTGTTTTTTCTGAAACCGTATTCATATAATTCAGAACTGGAGACACAGTCACCTTCACTGCTGAATATCCTGGCACGAACCTTTTGCATGACTGTCTCATTACCAAGCTGCCAGGTTGTATAAGCTTTTCCCAGGCTGTCAGTCCTGGTGTCGGTAGAAGAAAGTGTTCCACCACCGCTTATAACTTCAAATTTTATCAATGCATCCTGGTATGGCATGCCATTAATGTTTATAATATAAAAAGAAAGGCTGTCATCAACCATGTCACCTGCCATATATTTCTGACCGGGGGCATTCATGAAACCGAAATAGTAACGGGAGATCACCTCTATTGAAGGATCGTGATACTTTGTGCACGACATGCACATGGACAAAAGCAGGAAGAATACAGGTAACTTTTTCATATTAAACATTCTAATAAGCTGAAGGAAGAATTGAATACCCTATTGTAAAGGACAATGCCCTTGTTTTTATTTCATGCCTGTAATAATCAGAGCCCTGGTTTATTACAGTTTCCGGATCGTCAAATACATTTCCAAACCCAACAGAATAATTAATATCAAACTCCAGGCAGGAGCGCTTTCTCAAAGGAACAGTATAAGCAGCACTAAAAAGCCAGCCTGCATCAGTTGGTTTCAGTATTCTTGTAATATCGTCGTTAACATAAGTTTTCTGTATCGTATAATCCTGATCTGACCTGTATGTAATAAAGGATGTTCCTGTAGTCCTTGCCCCAAGACGAAATGCCAGCCATGGCCCGTTCCTTATATATAGCCTCTGTGAACGGCCAAGCGGCAATCCAGCAAGGAATGGTATTACGGCATAATCGGTACGTACCCTGGTATCGACGTAATAAACAGGATCGCCTTTTTCTATGAGACGGTAATAGGAACTACTGGAATCCTTTATCCCGTATCCTTTTCTTTCAAATGTTGCCCCGGTAATGAATTCCATTCCTCTTCCGAATGGTATATTTATTGAGAAACCAAGTATCTGACCTGCAAGCGGGTAATATTTACCATATATCAGAGGCTGTGGTATCCACGACACTGAGGCACCTACCTTATATGTAATTGTAACCGATGAGGTGTCGTGATGATTAAGATCATCAGGTTCCCTGTCCTTCCTGCTTCCCAAATCGAAATTTAATCCAGCTACAAATTCTGCTTCGCCGTTCCTGTAAAGGTAATCGTTAAGGAACTGCTTTTTTCCTGTGATATAGTTAACATTAAAAGTGGCTTTCAGTTTATCGCTCAACGGGTAAGAAATGCCTGAAGAAAAAATATATCCGAAATCCTTGTTAACAGGATCAATACCGGTATTGTAACCAGGGTCTATATCGCCTTTCCCTGAGAGAAAAGAATAATATACCCCGGCTTTAAGGTTTAAATCCGGCAGTGAGGGAATCTTAATTGTCAGAAGGAACGGCACTCTCAGGTAGCCAAGGTTCATATTCCACACGCTCCTGGAATATATAGGCGCGATATACATGGGAGAGTTATAATACCATATCGGATAAGTGTTCTGGTAATAAGAGTTATACTGGTAGTATATTGATGAATATCCCAGTCCGGTCTCAAAACCCAGTGTCCTGTTAAAGTCATATCCTAAGGCTATGCCCTCAGACGGACCGGGTTTATGTGACCACTTTCCTCCCTGGTCCTGACCTCGTATATCAGATAAATTAAGGCCACTGTAAAGTCCCACCGTAAATTGCTGGGAAAAGACAGTCTGGCTGCTGCATATAAACAACAAAATCAACGCAATACGGGTAATTGGTTTCATCTGGTTAAGTATTTAGGATAACCTGTTGTAAATCAACAATCATGCCAATTACATATTCCCCCGGAAACAAAAATACAGGGTAAACAAATTAAATGTAAGAGATGTCAGTGAATAGGGTCAGTCAGGCAATATCCCCGGGTAAACAGCTGATTCTGCCTCAATGCGTTTCCTGTAAATCATAAACATTATAAACGAAATAATTGAGGTTCCCGTTCCTGCAGGGTATGATACTGCAGCAGGCAGGGAAAATCCCTCGGGTGCAATAAGGATGTATGTAGTTGTCACTGCGGTCATAAAAACAGCCGGTATAAGAGTAATCCAGTACAGTTTCTTTTCCTTTGTAAGGTAAAATGTTATAGCCCACAGAACAACCATAGCCAGTGTCTGATTTGCCCAGGCAAAATATCTCCATATAATGCTGAAATCTATTCTTGTCAACAGATAACCGACGGCGAACAAGGGGATGCTTATTAAAAGCCTGTTCCTTACCGGACCCTGCTTATAATTCAGGAAATCAGCAACAATAAGGCGCCCGCTTCTGAAGGCCGTATCGCCTGATGTTATGGGAGCAGCAACAACTCCCAGTAAAGCCAGGACACCTCCCAGTTTCCCAAGCAACGAATTCGATATCTCATTAACAACATATGCTGCATTGCCCTGGTTGGCAGTCATGACTTCATTGAGTCCTTTAACACCCCCGTAAAAACTCATTCCTATAGCAGCCCATACCAGTGCTACCACACCCTCTGTGATCATGGCACCGTAAAATACTCTTCTCCCCAGCCTTTCGTTTGTTATACAACGTGCCATCATGGGAGACTGTGTCGAATGAAAACCGGAGATGGCACCGCAGGCTATTGTTATGAATAACATCGGAAAGACCGGGAAATCAGAACTGTCGGTATG